>NZ_JBSFNN010000065.1:0-40412 GCF_053587115.1 Streptomyces sp. NPDC003697 | reverse complement strand
CATCCAGTACGAGGGCGTCCGGCCGGCACGCCGAGAGCACGCACCGGACGCCGCTCCTTGACGGGCAAACGTTGCCTGCCGCGGCACTAGCGGCCACCGCACACGGGGGTTGCGGGGGCCGGGGAGTGCGCACACTCCCCGGCCCCCGGTCCTTTCCCCCAGAAGGCCTCCCCGCCGCCCATGGGCGGCGAGGATGGGGCCGTTCGCCAGAAGGTCCCGCGGCCGCCCACGGACGGGAGGGGGCGTGTCGGGGGGTGCCCGCCCGCAGCGGCCGGCGCGTCGACGCCGGGTGCGCTCCTAGGAACCGAGTTCGCGCCGGTCCGAGGACGGGCACCCCCCGGCGCGCCCCCGGCACCCCGGACCCCCGGCTCGCGACGGCCGCTCGCACCGACCGCACCGACCGCACAGGCCCGGACCGCGCGCCGGACCGCGTGCTGGACCGCGCGGCGCTGGACCGGCGTAGCCTTTGCAGGCGCGTCGCCCGGACCGGCGGACCGGCGCCGGCAGTGAGGACGCCCCGCCGAGCCTGCGCCGGGGCGGACAGCCCCGCCGCCCCGGCTCCCTGCCGGACAGCCCCGGCTCCCCGCCCCGCCGCCCCGGCTCCCCGCCCCGGACCGCCCCGCCGCCCCGGCTCCCCGCCCCGGACCGCCCCGCCGCCCCGGGCCCCCGCCCCGGACCGCCCCCGACCCCCCCGGCCCCCCACCGGGCTTCGCCGACCACGGCGGACCGCCGCCGACCACGGCGAACGGCACGTTGTCCACAGCCCCACCAGCCGCCACTCGGGCGTCGTACGCTGGAAGTACCCCCGGCCCGCAGCGCGTGCCGGGCCGTTCGTGTTGCCTACCCCCCGGGACGGAACCCATTTCATGAGCCTGCACGGTCTGCTGGACGCCGTCGTCAAGGACCCCACCCTCGCGGAAGCGATCACGGCGGCCGCGGACGGCAACCGCATGCACGTCGACCTGGTCGGCCCCCCGGCCGCCCGCCCCTTCGCGGTAGCCGCCCTCGCCCGCGAGACCGGCCGCCCGGTCCTCGCGGTCACCGCCACCGGCCGAGAGGCCGAGGACCTGGTCGCCGCCCTGCGCTCGCTGCTGCCCCCGGAAGGCGTCGTGGAGTTCCCCTCCTGGGAGACGCTTCCGCACGAGCGGCTCAGCCCCCGCAGCGACACCGTGGGCCGCCGTCTCGCGGTGCTGCGGCGCTTGGCCCACCCCCGCCCCGACGACCCGGAGACCGGCCCCGTCTCGGTCGTCGTCGCGCCCGTGCGCTCCGTACTGCAGCCGCAGGTCAAGGGCCTAGGCGACCTGGAGCCGGTGTCCCTGAGGCCGGGCCAGAGCGCCGATCTGAACGACATCGTCGAGGCCCTCGCCGCCGCCGCGTACTCCCGTGTGGAGCTGGTGGAGAAGCGCGGCGAGTTCGCCGTGCGCGGCGGCATCCTGGACGTGTTCCCGCCCACCGAGGAACACCCCCTGCGCATCGAGTTCTGGGGCGACGACGTCGAGGAGATCCGCTACTTCAAGGTCGCCGACCAGCGCTCCCTGGAGGTCGCCGAGCACGGCCTGTGGGCCCCGCCGTGCCGTGAGCTGCTGCTCACCGACGAGGTCCGCACCCGCGCGGCCGCCCTCGCCGAGCGCCACCCGGAGCTCGGCGAACTTCTCGGCAAGATCGCCGAAGGCATCGCGGTGGAGGGCATGGAGTCCCTCGCCCCGGTCCTCGTCGACGACATGGAGCTCCTGCTGGACGTGCTGCCGAAGGGTTCCATGGCCGTCGTCTGCGACCCTGAGCGCGTGCGCACGCGCGCCTCCGACCTGGTGGCCACCAGCCAGGAGTTCCTGCAGGCGTCCTGGGCGGCCACGGCGGGCGGCGGGGAGGCGCCCATCGACGTCGGTGCCGCGTCCCTGTGGTCCATCGCCGACGTACGCGACCGCGCCCGCGAGCTGGACATGATGTGGTGGTCGGTGTCGCCGTTCGCCGCGGACGACACCGCCGAGGGCACCGACACCCTCAAGCTGGGCATGCGCGCCCCCGAGGCCTACCGCGGCGACACCGCCAGAGCCCTCGCCGACACCAAGGGCTGGCTCGCCGACGGCTGGCGTGCCGTCTTCGTCACCGAGGGCCAGGGCCCGGCGGCCCGCACGGTGGAGGTGCTGGGCGGTGAGGGCGTGGCCGCCCGCCTGGACGTCGACCTGGGCGAGCTGACCCCGTCGGTGGTGCATGTGGCGTGCGGCTGCGTCGACCACGGCTTCGTCGACCACGGGCTGAAGCTGGCGGTGCTCACCGAGACCGACCTGACCGGCCAGAGGACGGCCGGCCGGGACGGCGCCCGGATGCCGGCCCGCCGCCGCAAGACCATCGACCCGCTGACGCTGGAGTCGGGCGACTACATCGTCCACGAGCAGCACGGCGTCGGCCGCTACATCGAGATGGTGCAGCGCACGGTGCAGGGCGCCACCCGCGAGTACCTCGTGGTGGAGTACGCCCCCGCCAAGCGCGGCCAGCCCGGCGACCGCCTGTACATCCCCACCGACCAGCTGGAGCAGATCACCAAGTACGTCGGCGGCGAGCAGCCCACGCTGCACCGGCTCGGCGGCGCCGACTGGACGAAGACCAAGGCGCGCGCGAAGAAGGCGGTCAAGGAGATCGCCGCGGACCTGATCCGGCTGTACTCCGCGCGGATGGCGGCGCCCGGCCACGCCTTCGGCTCGGACACGCCCTGGCAGCGCGAGCTGGAGGACGCCTTCCCGTACGCGGAGACGCCCGACCAGCTCACGACCATCGCCGAGGTCAAGGAGGACATGGAGAAGACGGTCCCGATGGACCGCCTGATCTGCGGCGACGTCGGCTACGGCAAGACGGAGATCGCGGTCCGGGCCGCCTTCAAGGCCGTGCAGGACGGCAAGCAGGTCGCGGTCCTGGTGCCGACGACGCTGCTGGTGCAGCAGCACTTCGGCACGTTCTCCGAGCGGTACGCGCAGTTCCCGGTGAACGTGCGGGCGCTGTCCCGCTTCCAGACCGACACCGAGGCGAAGGCGGTCCTGGAGGGCCTGAAGGACGGTTCGGTGGACCTCGTCATCGGCACCCACCGCCTGTTCTCCTCCGAGACGAAGTTCAAGGACCTGGGCTTGGTCGTCGTCGACGAGGAACAGCGCTTCGGCGTCGAGCACAAGGAGCAGCTGAAGAAGCTGCGGGCCAATGTCGACGTGCTGACGATGTCCGCTACGCCGATCCCGCGCACCCTGGAGATGGCGGTGACGGGCATCCGCGAGATGTCGACGATCACCACCCCGCCGGAGGAGCGCCACCCGGTGCTCACCTTCGTCGGGCCGTACGAGGAGAAGCAGATCGGCGCGGCGATCCGCCGCGAGCTGCTGCGCGAGGGACAGGTCTTCTACATCCACAACCGGGTCGAGTCGATCGACCGGGCGGCGGCCAGGCTGCGGGACATCGTGCCGGAGGCGCGCATCGCGACCGCCCACGGCCAGATGTCGGAGCAGGCGCTGGAGCAGGTCGTCGTCGACTTCTGGGAGAAGAAGTTCGACGTCCTGGTCTCCACGACGATCGTCGAGTCGGGCATCGACATCTCCAACGCCAACACCCTGATCGTCGAGCGCGGCGACACCTTCGGCCTGTCGCAGCTGCACCAGCTGCGCGGCCGGGTCGGCCGGGGCCGCGAGCGCGGCTACGCCTACTTCCTGTACCCGCCGGAGAAGCCGCTGACGGAGACCGCGCACGAGCGCCTGGCGACGATCGCCCAGCACACGGAGATGGGCGCGGGCATGTACGTGGCGATGAAGGACCTGGAGATCCGCGGCGCGGGCAATCTGCTCGGCGGCGAGCAGTCCGGCCACATCGCGGGCGTCGGGTTCGACCTGTACGTGCGCATGGTCGGCGAGGCAGTCGCCGACTACCGCCGGCAGCTGGAGACGGGGGAGCCCTCGGCGGAGGAGGCACCGCTCGACGTCAAGATCGAGCTGCCCGTCGACGCGCACGTCCCGCACGACTACGCCCCCGGCGAGCGGCTGCGCCTGCAGGCGTACCGGGCCATCGCCTCCGCCAACTCGGAGGAGGACGTCAAGGCCGTCCGCGAGGAACTGACCGACCGCTACGGCAAGTTGCCCGAGCCGGTGGAGAACCTGCTGCTGGTGGCGGGGCTGCGCATGCTCGCCCGCGCCTGCGAGGTCGGCGAGGTCGTCCTGCAGGGCAACAACATCCGCTTCGCCCCGGTGGACCTGCGCGAGTCGCAGGAGCTGCGGCTCAAGCGCCTGTACCCGGGCACGGTGATCAAGCCGTCCTCCCACCAGGTGCTCGTCCCCCGCCCCAAGACCGCGAAGATCGGCGGCAAACCGCTGGTCGGCCGGGAACTGCTGGGCTGGGTCGGCGAGTTCCTGACGTCGGTCCTGGGCTCGTGACCGGGACGTCCCGGCGACGCCCGCCGGCGGGGCAGGCCGCACCACCCGTGCGGCCGGCCCCTGCACGGTGAGCCGCACCGTGATGCGGGCGCCCGTCATGCCGTCCCCGCTGCCGGGCGGAACGCGGGACGCCGTCAGCGCCCCGCTCGATCGGCGGGACGCGCCGCGCACACCGGGCAGACATCCTGCCTGCACGGATGCCCCGGGATCACGTCACACCGTTGTCGCGGCTGTGCCGTCCGCATGCCGGGGGTGCGCCGGGTCCGTCAGGGCTGCGGCGGGCCGCTCGGTGCCGTCACCTCCGGTCCGGATCCACCTCGGCTACGGCGCCATCCGTGAGCCGGGGGGACGCCCCGTTCGCCCGCGCCGGGCGGTCTGATCCACGCTCCCGGCCGTTGAAGGCGACGTCGGGGCGGTCTGTGCCGTGCCGAGGAAACGACGTCCGTGCCGGTGCTTCAGGAAGGCCGGCAGGGAGGGTGCGGACGCCCTCCCTGCCGGCCTTCGTTCGTCTGTGGGGTCGCGGTCCTACGGCTCGTCGTCGGGCCGGCGGTCGCGGTGGCTGCCGTACCTGCCCTCGATGTTTCGCTGGGCGTCGTCGACCTGGCTTTCGTACTTGTTGCCCGTCCTCTCGTTGATCTTCTGCTCGGCTGTGTCGGACATGTTCTTCGCCCGCTGCTGTACCTGGCGCTTGAACTTGTCGAAGATGCCCATGCAGGAGCTCCTTCCGGACGTCACTCAGAACGACGATACGACCGTTAGAGGGGCATCTGCACCTTTACAGGTGGTATGGTCTGGACATTTTCCCTGCTCCGGCGGGCATCCGGACCACGTGCGCCCCCAGCGGGGCGGCGATCGGGGAGGAACAGGGGAGGAGCGCACCGTGGCGCGTCTGAGGGGCGGGAGGGCCGTACCGGCGTTCGCCGTGACGGTGGAGGGGCACATGAGGCGCGGGGCAGTGGGCAGGGCGCGCTTCCTGCGCACGGCGACGGTGTCGGCGGCCGTCGTGCTCCTTCTTTCGGGATGCAAGGAGGACCTCGGCGCGGACGGCCCCTCCGCACGATCGGGCCCGGCCGTGGCGGACGGGCGGGCGGCCAGTCCGCTCGACAATCCGGAAGGCACGAAGCCGGGACTGGCGCCGCTGACGACGGACGCGGACAGGGCCGCGGCCCGCAGGCTCATCGGGAAGGTGCCGACGAAGGGGCGAGGACCGAAGACGGGCTACGACCGGGACGAGTTCGGCTACGCGTGGATGGACACGGCCGACGGGGTGCCGTTCGCGAGGAACGGGTGCGACACCCGCAACGACGTCATTCGCCGCGACGGCCAGGGACTCCGTTTCCGGTCCGGCTCCGACTGCGTGGTCGTCGCCATGACGCTGGACGACCCCTACACCGGGACGACCATCACGTGGCGCAAGCAGGAGGCCGCCGAGGTGCAGATCGACCACGTGGTGCCGTTGTCGTACAGCTGGCAGATGGGTTCGTCGCGCTGGCCGGAGAGCAGGCGCGAGCAGCTCGCCAACGACGCCCTGAACCTGATCCCGGTCCAGGGGCGGGCCAACTCCGCCAAGGGCGACTCCGGTCCCGCGTCCTGGTTGCCGCCGAACCAGCGCATACGGTGCTCCTACGCGGTCCGCTTCGCCCAGGTCGCCCTGGAGTACGAGCTGCCCGTCACGGCGCCGGACAAGCAGGCGATGCTGCGCCAGTGCGGCGGCTGACGGGCGGGCCGGCGGCGTGGCGGCGCCTCGACCCGGGCGAAGCCCGGTGCTCGGCGGCGTCGGGTGACGGGGCTTCAGCCCCGGGCGCTCCCCTGTCCGTGTCAGGCCGCGGCCGGCAGTGCCGACACGAACCGCGGGCCGTCCCCGCGGTGCTGCACCGGGAAGGTGACCTTCAGGCCCTGCTCCTGGCCGGCCACCGACAGGACCGTGACGTACTGCAGGCCCAGGAACGCCTTCCTCGAGCCGCCCGCGGTGACGTGAGGGCGGGGCAGGCTCACCTCGAGCCGGCCCGGCCTGCCGCCGCGGTTGCCGTCGAAGAACAGCACTCGCCGGTCGGTGAGGACGACGTACATCGGGCGGGGCGTGACCGTCGCCATGACCGTCCCGGCGCTCAGCACCCCGACGACCGCGGCGGTGAGCGCCTGCCGGCGCACGGAGACGGAGCCGACGCCGGCGAGGCTGGTCAGCTCGACCTGCTCGCCCTCCACCAGCACCGGGGCGGTGGCTTCCATCAGTTGACGGGCGCGACGGGCGTTGAGGGCCATGACGGACTCCTTGAGACGTGGAAGAGGACCGCGCAGGCCCCGGAGGTCCGGTACCGGTGCGGAGGAGAAGAAGGAACGGTGGCGCCGGATCCGGCGGTCCGGACCCCGGCGCCGGCAGGCGGCGGGCGCCGCCTGATGCTGTCCGGCGGGTCGTGCCGGAGACGCGGGGCCCGGCACGACCCTCTGCGGCGTCGTCGGTCGCCGACGCCGGCGCGTCGACGCCCCTCCCCGCTTTGCGGCCGCACGCACCGGATCCCACTCACCCGGGCCGCGAGGTGCCGGCGTTTTCCGCCGGCCTGATCCGCCGGAGAGCCCTACCGTCCGTACGGATAGCCGTACGGACCGGCCTGCGGCGCGACGGGCGCCGCCGCGTACGCGGCCGGCCCCGCCGTCCGCTTGTCGAACACCGCGAACAGCAGCATGCCGGTGCCCAGCAGCAGACACAGGACCATGACGAGGCCCAGCATCGCGTCGCCGTCGGCGTCCTCCGGCGTGAGGACCAGCCACGGCAGGGTCACGCACTCGTAGACCACGAACGAGGCGAAGGCCCCCCAGTCCGATCCCCGGCCGCGGCGGATCGCCACGTACAGGAACGGCACCCACGCCAGCAGCCCCAGCGAGCCCCACAGCAGGACCGACCACGCCGCCCGCTGGAACCAGCCGGCCTCCAGATGCTTGTTCATCACACACCCCCCAAGCGGCTCCGCCCCGCGGGACGGAGGCGAAGCAAGGGGGCAAGATTAAGCCACGAACGGCGCGCCGAGGCGGGGCGGGAGGAGCGAACGCACCTCGGAGGACCGTCAGGTGGTCTTCCGCAGCGCCCCGACGATCCGCTCCGTCAGCCTGCGCGCCGTCGCCGCCCCGTTGTCGTGGCCGTCCGTCGACATCACGGTGACGACGTTGGTGCCGACGCGGGCGGCGATCAGCGTGGTGCCGTTCTGCCAGGCGGTGTCGGTCAGGGTGACCGTGTAGGCCTCGTCGCCCAGACCGGGCGTGGCGGCGCCGGCCACCTTCACCTTCGTGTGGGTCTGGGAGTCGGCGAAGCCGTCGCAGGCCGCGACCGTCTTCTGCACGGCCTTCACGACGTCGGAGGCCGTCGTGCCGCGGTAGGCGTCGATCTCCTGGGCGATGTCCTCGGAGGTGTTCTTGCTGATGTAGTCGTTCTGCGCGAAGGACACCCCGGAGATCCCGGTGACGTCGATCCAGGCGGTGCCGCCCAACTTCGCGCAGTCCGGCTTGCCCGCAGGGGCCGTGGACGGAGCCGTGTAGGTGTCGCCGGAGTCCCTGGCCCCGCTCGGGTCCACCGCGAAACCGGTGGGGAAGAAGGACGCCGGAGCGAGCGCCTTCTTCAGCTGCGCGCCGGTCAGCAGGCCCGCGTTCGGGTCCTTGGCGGGAGAGGAGGACGCCGCCCCCTTGGCGGACGTGGCCTGCTGGGGTCCGCAGGCCGCCAGGGCCAGGGGGAGTGCGGCCACGGCGAGGACGCGGGCGGCGCGGGCGGTGCGGGACGGGATGTGCATCTGAGTCCTTCTGGAGAGACAACTGAGCCGGACCAGCGCCTGTTTGAGGCGGGGGAGCGGCCATCGGACCTTACGGCGTCCAGCGCGTGCCCAGTACACGTATGGGTATGGCGTTGCCCAAGATCACGTAAAGAGCGGCGAGTTGACGTGCGTGGTGCGCGCCTGCCGGTAGCGGTGCGTAAGTCTTTGCCGTTGCTTGAGGTAATCATGTGCTGAGCAAGGGGCTCCGTTTCCCGTGTTCATGGGCACGATCGGTTACTTTGCGATCCGCTTCGGGCGCCGGGGAGAGTGCCGGCGGACGGACTCACGCGCGCCGTAAGCCGTTTCAGGGGACCAAGCGACGTTTCTCAGCGGACGCACGACGCCCGACCGCCGTCGTACGCCGCTCCACACGCGTGCGCGGACGACATACACGCACACACAGACAAAAAGGGGTGGGGCATGGCCGAGCACCGGCAGTCCAGGAAGCGCAGGTACGCCACGTGGGCGGTGGCCGGGGCGGCCGTCGTCGCGGGAGCCGGGATCGCGGCGCAGACCTCGATGGCCACCACCACCTGGCCGGCCCAGAAGACGTACACCGGCCGCGCCTTCGACACCTGCACCGCGCCCTCGCTGTCCACCATGAAGGCCTGGCACACCGGGTTCTACGGCGCCGCCGCCGTCTACGTCGGCGGCAAGAACCGCGGCTGCAGCCAGCCCAACCTCACCGCCTCCTGGGTGAAGTCGGTCAGCTCCATCGGCTGGAAGCTCATCCCGATCTACGTCGGTGCCCAGCCGCCGTGCCAGACCAGCTCCAACCCCGAGAAGCTCACCGCCTCCACCGCCGCCTCCCTCGGCGCGAGCGACGGGGCCGACGCGGTCGCCAAGGCCTCGGCGCTCGGCATGAAGGCCGGCAGCGCGGTCTACCTGGACATGGAGCCGTACGACACCACCAACAAGTCGTGCAACGACGCCGTGCTCACCTACGTGCGCTCCTTCGACAAGGCCCTGCACGCCAAGACCTACCGCACCGGCTTCTACGGCTTCACCAGTTCCAGCGCCAAGGCCATCGCCACCGCGACCGACAAGACCGACCTGCCGGGCAACCTCTGGTACGCCCTGTGGGACAAGCACAACACCACCACCACCGACTGGCCCTGGGGCTCCACCCAGTTCACCAACCACAGCCGCGGCCACCAGTACATGGTGAACAGCAAGGAGTCGCACGGCGGCATCACCCTCACCGTCGACCGCGACGCGTGGGACGCGCCCGTCGCCATCACCGGCTGACGCGGGACCCGAGAGAAGAACGGGGACAGGAGCGGGCGGTTCTCGCGACCAAGCAGGTCGGACAGGTGACGCAGGCGCGCCCGGCGAAGGACGCGCGGACCCCGGCGGGCGGACGGCTCGCCGGGGTGGGGCGGGCCGTCGTCACCTGGCTGCGCTCGCTGCGCGGGCGGTGCGCGACCGGAGCTGAGCTGCGGGGCGGTGCGGCGGTGCGGCGGTGCGGCCGTGCGGCGGTGCGGCGGTGCGCGAGCGGGCTGAGCTGCCGGGGTCGGGCCACCGGGGGTGCGGCGGTGCGCGAGCCGAGCTGAGGGCCCGGGCGGCGAGGCGGTGCCCGAACTCGTGGTGAATCGTTGGTCGAATGGGTTGGCCGGAGCCCGGCCGCTGCCTACCATCGATCATCGCAAGACTTTGTGCACCGTCGCACAATCTCTCCTCGGGAGGCCTCCTTGCACCGCCGTCGTCGCACCGCGCTCCTGCTGTCCGCCGCGCTCGCCGCGGCGGCACCCCTGCTCACCGCCTGCGGGAACGACGCGCATCCGGGCGCGGCGGCCGTCGTCGGGGGGCAGCGGATCACCGTGGCCCAGTTGCAGAGCCGGGTGGACGAGGTGCGCCAGGCCCAGCGGGCCGCGGTACCGGACAGCACGCAGTACGAGCACGCCGTCGCCGGCACCGGCACCCTGACCCGGGACACGCTGCACGGCATGATCCTGGACCGCGTCGTGCACCGCGCCGCCGCGGACGCGGGCATCGCCGTCACCCCGCGCGAGGTCCAGCAGATGCGCGCCGGTCTCGAACGCCAGGCGGGCGGGGCCAAGGGCCTGCAGGCGACCTGGCTGCAGCAGTACAACATCCCGCCGGGGCGACTCGACGACAACCTCCGTCTGCAGATCGAGGCGCAGAAGCTCGCGGCCCACCTGGACACCCAGCCCGGCTCGCCGGCCTTCTGGCAGGCCCTGTCGAAGGCCTCCGGCGAGCTGGACGTCGACCTCAACCCGCGCTACGGCGGCTGGGACGTGCAGAAGAGCGTGGACACGAAGACGCCGTGGCTGCGGGACGTCTCGGCGGCGGGGACGCAGCAGACGGCGTGACGGGAGCGGACGCGCAGACGGCGTGACGGGAGCGGCGGGTCCCGTCCCCGTCACTCCCGTGGACGACGCCCCGGAGTGCCCGCAGGGGCTGTGGACAACTCGTGGGCCGGACGGCGGTGTGCGTTACGTTCGGAGGGTGAACGCAACCAGCTCCGCACCCGCCCCCGGCCGCGTCGTCCTGCTCACCACCAGTCACCGCGTCGCCCCCGGCCTGCTGTCCTGGCCGGCCTGGCAGGCCCTGCGCGCGGCCGACCGCGTGCTGTGCGCGGACGGTGCCCATCCGCAGGTGCCGTACCTGCGTGAGGCGGGCATAGCCGTCGACGAGGCGTCGCCGACGGCTCAGGAACTGGTCGACGCCTGCGCCGGCGGCCGCACCGTGGTGGTCGTCGCGACCGGCGAGGGGGAACCCGCCCTGACCGACGGCCTGGCCCGGCTGGCGGGCTCCGGCCGGGTGCGGATGCCGGACCTGGAGCTGCTTCCCGCCTCCTACGACCTGCCGGGCGCCCGGCTGCTCGACCTCGTCCAGGTCATGGACCGCATCCGCGCCGAGTGCCCCTGGTCGTCGCGCCAGACCCACAGGGGCCTGGCGAAGTACGGCATCGAGGAGGCCTACGAACTGGTCGAGGCGATCGAGGACGGCGACCGGGCGGAACTGCGCGAGGAGCTGGGCGACGTGCTCCTCCAGGTCGTCTTCCACGCCCGCATCGCCGAGGAGGACGCCGACGCCCCGTTCTCCATCGACGACGTGGCCGGCGGCATCGTCGCCAAGCTGATCCACCGTCATCCGCACGTCTTCGGCGAGGAGACGGCCTCCACCCCCGAGGAGGTCAAGGAGCACTGGCTGCGCACGAAGGCGGAGGAGAAGCGGCGCACCTCCGTGACAGAAGGCGTCCCCCTCGGCCAGCCCGGACTGGCCCTGGCCGCGAAGCTGGCGTCCCGCGTGCGCACGGCCGGCCTCGACGTGCCCCTGCCGAGGGCCGAGGGCGTCGGCTACGAACTGCTCGCCCTCGCGGCCCGCGCCGAGGCGGACGGGGTCGACCCGGAGGCGGCGCTGAGGGCGGCGGCACGGGCCTACCGCGACGCGATCCGGGAGACGGAGGGCGTGACGACGCAGGAAGAGCAGCAAGAGGAGGAAGTGGAGGAAGAGGGGGAAGAGGAGGAACGCCCGGGCGACGAATAGGACGGGGAACGCGCCGGCCGGGCGCGCAGGACGGCGAGGCGCCTTACGGAGCGGCGACGTACGTGACCTGTGCCGGAACGGCCCGAGGACAGCACCGGGCGTCCCGGAACCGCGTCGCTCCCGACGGAGTCGCGACCGCACCGCGGAGTCGGCGACCGCACATCCCCCGGCCGACCGCACCGGCCGCAGCGGCCGACGGCGCCCCGGGCGTCGGCCGCCGCGCGGCCCGAGGGCCGACCGCCGGCAGCCGGGACCGACCGGGCCGGCGAGCGGCCGGCCGGCCCGGCGTCCGGACGCGGGGGGAAACGTCCGGACGCCGCCGGATACGGTCGAGGAGTGACCGATCAGCCCGCCCCCGACCAGCCCACCCCCGGCAGCCCCGCGCCCGGCCGGACGCCGTCCGACCAGCCCGCCCCCGGCAGCCCCGCGCCCGGCCGGACGCCGTCCGAGCGGGACGCCACCGAGGGCGCCGCGCCCGAGCTCTTCACCTGGGAGTTCGCCGGCGATCCGTACCCGGCGTACGCCTGGCTGCGTGAGCACGCCCCCGTGCACCGGACGCGGCTGCCGAGCGGGGTCGAGGCCTGGCTGGTCACCCGGTACGCCGACGCCAAGCAGGCCCTGGCCGACCAGCGGCTCAGCAAGAACCCGGCACACCACGACGAGCCCGCGCACGCCAGGGGCAGGACCGGCATCCCCGGCGAGCGCAAGGCCGAGCTGATGACGCACCTGCTCAACATCGACCCGCCGGACCACACCCGGCTGCGCCGCCTCGTCAGCACGGCGTTCACGCCCCGCCGTGTCGCCGCGTTCGCACCGCGCGTGCAGGAGCTGACCGACGGCCTCATCGACCGGTTCGCCGAGCGGGGCAGCGCGGACCTCATCCACGAGTTCGCCTTCCCGCTGCCCATCTACGCCATCTGCGACCTGCTCGGCGTCCCCCGCGAGGACCAGGACGACTTCCGGGACTGGGCGGGCATGATGATCCGCCACGGCAACCCGCAGGCGGGCGGCGGGAGGCGGGCGGGCGGGTCGCGCGGCGGCGTGGCCCGGTCGGTCAAGCTGATGCGCGGCTACCTCGCCGACCTGATCCACCGCAAGCGGGCGGCCCTGCCCGCCGAGCCGGAACCGGGCGAGGACCTCATCTCCGGTCTCATCCGCGCCTCCGACCACGGCGAGCACCTCACCGAGAACGAGGCCGCCGCCATGGCCTTCATCCTCCTCTTCGCGGGTTTCGAGACCACCGTCAACCTCATCGGCAACGGCACCTACGCCCTCCTGACCCACCCCGGGCCGCGGGACCGGCTGCAGCGGTCCCTGGCGGCCGGCGACCGCGGCCTGCTGGAGACCGGCGTCGAGGAACTGCTGCGCTACGACGGCCCGGTGGAGATGGCCACCTGGCGCTTCGCCACCCGGCCGCTCACCATCGGCGGGCAGGAGATCGCTCCCGGCGACCCGGTCCTCGTCGTCCTCGCCGCGGCGGACCGGGACCCCGAGCGGTTCGCCGACCCGGACGTGCTCGACCTCGGCCGTCGGGACAACCAGCACCTCGGATACGGGCACGGCATCCACTACTGCCTCGGTGCGCCGCTCGCCCGGCTGGAGGGGCGGCTGGCGCTCGCCACGCTCCTCACCCGGCTGCCCGATCTGCGACTCGACGCGGAACCGGCCGACCTGCGCTGGCGCGGCGGGCTCATCATGCGCGGCCTGCGCACGCTGCCCGTCCGGTTCACACCGGCCGCTCCGTAGTAGCTGTCGGAGAGCGGTCGCTCACGGTCCGGTCGACGAAGACAAAGGTGACACGCGCTCAACTCTGTGATGTTCACGTGATCTACGCGGCATTAACTTGTGACAGGCGATTGTCAGCCGATACGTTCACGCATCAGCGCGGCGCCGTGCACCACCCGTCGCGCAGATCACCGCTGTCCCACGAAAGGTCTCCGCATGCTCTCCGGGAACGGTCGTCACCGGCGCCCCCGTCAGGCCCCGGCCATGCTCGTCGCGGCCGGAGTGACCGGATCCGCCATCGCCATCCCACTGCTCGGCGCCAGCGGCGCGAGCGCGGCCGACGGCACCACGTGGGACAAGGTCGCGGAGTGCGAGAGCGGTGGCTCCTGGAGCGCCGACAACGGCAACGGCTACTACGGCGGACTGCAGTTGTCCCAGGACGACTGGGAGAAGTACGGCGGCCTCACGTACGCGCCGAGCGCCGACCAGGCCAGCCGGTCCCAGCAGATAGCCGTCGCCGAGAGGATCCTCGACGAGAGGGGTCCGGGCGCCTGGCCCACCTGCGGACTGCTCTCCGGGCTGCACCAGGACACCGGTTCGGCCGACGTGGACACCGGTGTGAGCAACGACTCGCCCTCGAACTCCGGTTCGTCCGGCTCCACCGGAACGCCCCGGGTGCCCGACTCGGGCCTGTCCGACGGGGCCCAGGACTCCGGGCGCTCGGCCGGTGATTCCCGGTCCTCGTCCGGGGGTGAGGCCTCCGCTTCGTCCGACTCGACGGACGATTCCGGCCCGAATCCGTCCTCTTCGGGCTCTTCCTCCTCTTCGTCCGCCAAGGCGGGCGATCCTGGCAAGTCCGGCACATCCGCGCCCGCCGCTCCGGGCGGCACGCGGACTCCCGACAGCTCGCCGTCCGCGCCGTCCCGATCGGACGATTCGGACAACTGGCAGCAGGCCGCCGGTTCTTCCGCCCTCGTGGACACCGGGGCGCTCGGCACCGGCCGTCATCGCGGCGGCAGTGCCGCGGAGGATTCGGCCGGCACCCTCGCGGCCTCGTCCGCCGGCCGTCACGCCGTGCGCGACACCGACGACGCCCGTGCCGCCGGGGGGTCCTACATCGTCCGCGCCGGCGACTCCCTGGCGTCCATCGCCGACTCCCTTGACCTCGACGGCGGATGGCGGGCGTTGTACGCGGCGAACCGCGACGCGATCGGCTCCGACCCGAACAGCATCGTCGCCGGTCAAGCGCTGGATGTAGACACCGAAAACGCCCGAAACCAGGGGTAGTTCACGTGGGCATTGGTGCCGAATGACCGTTTCGGTGAAAGTGTGGGATGAGTCTCAGAAGCCCTGATCGTCTTTGAAATTCCGCGGCGGCCGTGTCTACGGTCGTGATCGTTCGCCATCGCGAGCCCCGGTCGCCGTAACGCCGAATCCTGCCAGCGGCTGCCCGGGAACAGTCGTCGCGTCACGCGCCGCAGGCAGGAGCGGGGGACCCAAGGTAAGTGCCGTGCCGGGCTGTTGCCCGGAGCGGCTCGGGGTGAAGCCGCGTCTCGCAGAGGGACGCGGCCGGGCAACTCAACCGGCCCGAACCCGACAGCTCACCTCGCAGGCGTCGGTGAGGGGATCCAACCATGCTGTTTTCCGGCAAGGGCACGCACCGTCGTCCGTCCAAGGCCACCCGAGCCATCGCGCTCGCCGGTGTCGCCGGCACCGCCGTCGCCGTCCCGCTGATGGCGTCCGGCAGCGCCTCCGCCGCCACCGTCTCCGAGTGGGACGCGGTCGCCCAGTGCGAGTCCGGCGGCAACTGGTCCATCAACACCGGCAACGGCTTCTACGGCGGTCTGCAGTTCACCAACTCGACCTGGGCCGCCTTCGGTGGCACGGCCTACGCGTCGCGTGCCGACCTGGCCGGCAAGGCCCAGCAGATAGCCGTCGCCGAGAAGGTCCTCGCGGGCCAGGGCAAGGGCGCCTGGCCGGTCTGCGGCAAGGGCCTGTCGAACGCCGCCTACAACGGCGGTGCCCCGGCCGCGTCGAACAGCGGCTCCACCCAGGGCGGCGGCGCCACCGCCAACCGCTCCACCGAGCAGAAGGCCTCCCGCTCCACCGAGCGCCCGGCCGCCAAGAAGACCGTCACCACCCCGACCGGCAAGAAGGTCGCGAAGGGTGACGGCGAGTACAAGGTGGTCACCGGCGACACCCTCAGCAGGATCGCGGCGAAGCAGAACGTCCAGGGTGGCTGGAAGAAGCTGTTCGACCTGAACAAGGACATCGTCGACAACGCCGACCTCATCTACCCGGGCCAGCAGCTGCACCTGAAGTGACAGCCGGCCGCTGACCGGGCCGTAGAGCCCCGACGGGCGCGGTCCCCCACGGCGGGGGCCGCCCCCGGCTCCCCGGCTCCTGCGGTCCACCCCGTCCCCCGGACTCCCCGCTCCGGTGCGTGTTCCCCCGTGCGCACCGGAGCGGGGCTTTTCGTTTCGCGCCTCGTTCGCTCCTGCCAGGGCATTTCCCGGACTCGCCCGGACCCCTTTGTTCCGAGCGGGAACAATGTGTACCGTCACCTTGTCCACGGGGCGGTCGGTCGGCTGTTGAAGGCCCCGGGACGGTTAGGCTCTAGTCGCAAGTCACACCAGCCCCGCACTTCCAGCGTCACATCCAAGAAGGAGATGCTCGTGCCGTCGATCGACGTCGTCGTAGCCCGGGAAATCCTGGACTCCCGAGGCAATCCCACGGTCGAGGTCGAGGTCGGCCTCGACGACGGCAGCACCGGGCGTGCCGCCGTCCCCTCCGGCGCCTCCACCGGCGCCTTCGAGGCCGTCGAGCTCCGCGACGGTGACCCCAACCGCTACCAGGGCAAGGGCGTCGAGAAGGCCGTCCTCGCCGTGATCGAGCAGATCGGCCCGGAGCTGGTCGGCTACGACGCCACCGAGCAGCGCCTGATCGACCAGGCGATGTTCGACCTCGACGCCACCGACAACAAGAGCTCCCTCGGCGCCAACGCCATCCTCGGCGTCTCCCTCGCCGTCGCCCACGCCGCGTCCGAGGCGAGCGACCTGCCGCTGTTCCGCTACCTGGGCGGCCCGAACGCGCACCTGCTGCCGGTGCCGATGATGAACATCTTGAACGGCGGCTCGCACGCCGACTCCAACGTGGACATCCAGGAGTTCATGATCGCGCCGATCGGCGCGGAGTCCTTCTCCGAGGCCCTGCGCTGGGGCGCCGAGGTCTACCACACCCTGAAGAAGGTCCTGAAGAGCAAGGGCCTTTCCACCGGCCTCGGCGACGAGGGCGGCTTCGCCCCGAACCTCGGCTCCAACCGCGAGGCCCTCGACCTCATCCTCGAGGCGATCACGGAGGCCGGCTACACCCCCGGCGAGCAGATCGCCCTGGCGCTCGACGTGGCCGCGTCCGAGTTCTACAAGGACGGCTCCTACCTCTTCGAGGGCAAGGAGCGCTCCGCCGCCGAGATGACCGAGTACTACGCCGACCTGCTCGAGGCGTACCCGCTGGTGTCCATCGAGGACCCGCTGTTCGAGGACGACTGGGAGGGCTGGAAGACCATCACCGCCAAGCTCGGTGACAAGGTCCAGCTCGTCGGCGACGACCTGTTCGTCACCAACCCCGAGCGCCTGGCCCGTGGCATCGAGGAGGGCGCCGCGAACGCCCTGCTGGTCAAGGTCAACCAGATCGGCTCGCTGACCGAGACCCTCGACGCCGTCGAGCTGGCCCAGCGCAGCGGCTACAAGTGCATGATGTCCCACCGCTCCGGCGAGACCGAGGACGTCACCATCGCCGACCTGGCCGTCGCCACCAACTGCGGCCAGATCAAGGCCGGTGCCCCGGCCCGCTCCGAGCGCGTGGCCAAGTACAACCAGCTGCTGCGCATCGAGGAGATCCTCGACGACGCCGCGGTGTACGCCGGCCGCAGCGCCTTCCCGCGCTTCAAGGGCTGAGCCGTCCGCCAGGTAGGCCCAGCCAGTCGTACGTACGTCCCCGTACCCGGTCCCGTACCGTGTGCGGGGACGTACGTACGTGTGACGTGCCCGCGGGCCGGCGGGGACGATGGCCGGGCCGTCCCGGGACATTCCCGGAGCCCGGCCGACGAGAGAGGTGACCGGCGTAGTGAGGCGAGGTGACATGCCGTGACCGACCGGGACCGGTTCTCCACCGCGACCAGGCTCAGGCTGCTCGGTGAGCAGACGGCGGCCCGCGTCTACCGCTCCCAGACGCGGCGGCAGGCCCGTCGCTCCCGGCTCACCGGGCGCGCGGCGCTGCTCGCGCTCGTGGTGTGCTCGATGGTCGTCGCGCTGGCGTACCCGATGCGGCAGTACGTCTCCCAGCGCGCCGAGATCGCCGACATGCGGCAGCAGAAGCGGCAGGCCCAGCAGCGGGTGCGGCAACTGCGCGACCTCAAGGCACGCTGGCAGGACGACGCCTACGCCCAGCAGCAGATCCGCCGCCGGCTGCACTACGTGTTGCCGGGGGAGACCGGATACGTCGTGGTCGACCCCGGCACGGCCAAGCAGTCGCGCGCCGACCTCACCCCGGCACGCCGTCCCTGGTACGCCAACGTCTGGGACGGCGTCGACAAGTCCGACGCCTCCGCCCAGTGAACCCGACACAGACCTCAGAGAGACTTTCGTACGGCATGCAGACCCCTCCGCCGCCCACCCCGCGTACCGAGCCCACCGACACGGACGTCGAGGCCTTCCAGCAGCAGCTCGGGCGGCCACCGCGCGGACTGCGCGCGATCGCCCACCGGTGCCCCTGCGGGCAGCCCGACGTCGTCGAGACGGCGCCGCGGCTGCCCGACGGCACGCCCTTCCCCACGCTGTACTACCTGACGTGCCCGCGCGCCGCGTCCGCGATCGGCACGCTGGAGGCGAACGGCGTGATGAAGGAGATGACGGAGCGCCTCGCCACCGACCCCGCGCTCGCGGACGCCTACCGGGCCGCGCACGAGGACTACATCCGGCGCCGCGACCAGATCGAGGAGCTGAAGGGCTTTCCGAGCGCGGGCGGCATGCCGGACCGCGTCAAGTGCCTGCACGTGCTGGTCGCCCACTCGCTGGCCGCCGGCCCCGGCGTCAACCCGCTCGGCGACGAGGCGCTCGCGATGCTGCCGGAGTGGTGGCTGAAGGGCCCGTGCGTCACGGTCGCGGGGCAGGACGCCGGCGCCCCGTCCTCCCTCGACGACGTGGCCGCCCCGAACACCGCCGAGGAGGACCGCAAGTGACCCGTGTCGCCGCCGTCGACTGCGGTACGAACTCCATCCGTCTGCTCGTCGCCGACGTGGACCCGGCCACCGGCCGGCTGGCCGAGCTGGACCGGCGCATGACCATCGTGCGGCTCGGCCAGGGCGTCGACCGCACCGGGCGGCTCGCGCCCGAGGCGCTGGAGCGGACCTTCGCGGCCTGCCGCGAGTACGCCGGGGTCATCAAGGAACTCGGCGCCGAGCGCGTGCGGTTCGTGGCCACCTCGGCCTCCCGGGACGCCGAGAACCGGGAGGAGTTCGTGCGCGGTGTCGTGGACATCCTCGGTGTCGAGCCCGAGGTGATCTCCGGCGACCAGGAGGCGGAGTTCTCCTTCACCGGCGCGACCAGGGAGCTGACGGGGCGGGACGACCTGGCCCGGCCGTTCCTGGTGGTGGACATCGGCGGCGGGTCGACCGAGTTCGTCGTCGGCGACGACCACGTTCGCGCGGCGCGTTCCGTGGACGTCGGCTGTGTGCGCATGACCGAGCGCCACCTGGTGCGGGACGGGGTCGTCGCCGACCCGCCCACCGAGGAGCAGATCGCCGCGATAAGGGCGGACGTCGAGGCCGCCCTGGACCTCGCCGAGGAGACGGTGCCGCTGAGGGAGGCGCACACGCTGGTGGGCCTGGCCGGGTCGGTGACCACCGTGTCGGCGATCGCGCAGGACCTGCCCGAGTACGACTCCGCGGCGATCCACCACTCCCGGATCTCCCGTGACCGCGTCCGCGAGATCACCGAGCGTCTGCTGCACTCCACGCACGCCGAACGCGCGGCCATTGCGTCCATGCACCCCGGCCGCGTCGACGTGATCGGCGCGGGCGCCCTGGTCCTGCTGGCGGTCATGGAACGCATCGGCGCCCGCGAGGTCGTCGTCAGCGAACACGACATCCTCGACGGCATCGCATGGTCCTTGGTCTGACCGCCTACAGGGTGCGGTGGACGGCCCGCCGGTCGCCCACCTCGACGACGAGGATGACGAGTTCACCGTCGTTGATCCGGTAGGCGACCCGGCACCTGCCGACCCGGAGCCGGCAGAGCCCCGACGGGCCGGTGAGCTTCTTGACGTCGGCGGTGGCGACCCGTTTGCTACTGGTCGGTAGCCTCCGCTGAGCAGGTCCGCTACCGTATGAGCGCGTTCGCCGGGCGTCGTCCGCGCCCTTCGGCGATCACCGGCGGGAAACATCGTGAAGTTCTTCACAAGAACTGCTGTCCCGAGGGGGCGCGATGAGGGCCGAACGGGCCCTTCCGGGGGCGCGTGGAAGCTGGGACGCTGTTCCCGGCGATGGCGTCCGGCGACTCGTGAAGGAGGGTGCCCGAGCCCGCCCTGACGGCTCTTCGGCCCGGATGGGCAGCTCACGCGGCATTGACAACGGACTGTGAGGCGGCGTGGTTCCCTGTCGTCGCCATGATCTGCGTCACGCGGGGCGCGGAGTGTAGCACAGGGGCTGCCCGAGCTTGTGAAGGGGCGCACGAGCTACCCCCCTGGGGCGGGTGGATACTCGATGCCATGAGCACCACGGAGCGTCCCAGGATCCTCGTAGTAGGCGGTGGGTACGTAGGCCTGTACGCAGCTCGGCGCATTCTCAAGAAGATGCGCTACGGCGAGGCGACCGTCACGGTCGTCGACCCCCGGTCGTACATGACCTACCAGCCCTTCCTCCCCGAAGCCGCCGCCGGCAGCATCTCCCCGCGTCACGTCGTCGTCCCGCTGCGGCGCGTGCTTCCCAGGGCGGAGGTCCTCACCGGCCGGGTCACGACCATCGACCAGGACCGCAAGGTCGCCATGATCGCCCCCCTCGTCGGCGAGGCGTACGAGCTGCCCTTCGACTACCTGGTCGTCGCGATGGGCGCGGTCTCCCGCACCTTCCCGATCCCCGGCCTCGCCGAGCAGGGCATCGGCATGAAGGGCATCGAGGAGTCCATCGGCCTGCGCAACCACGTCCTGGAGCAGCTCGACAAGGCCGACTCCACGACCGACGAGGAGATCCGCCGCAAGGCGCTCACGTTCGTCTTCATCGGCGGTGGCTTCGCCGGCGCCGAGACGATCGGCGAGGTCGAGGACATGGCCCGGGACGCGGCCAAGTACTACCGGAACGTGTCCCGCGAGGACATGCGCTTCGTCCTGGTGGACGCCGCCGACAAGATCCTGCCCGAGGTGGGACCCAAGCTCGGCACGTACGGCAAGGAGCACCTGGAGGGCCGCGGGGTCGAGGTCTACCTCTCCACCTCCATGGATTCCTGCGTCGACGGTCACGTGGTGCTGAAGAACGGCCTCGAGGTCGACTCCAACACGATCGTCTGGACGGCGGGCGTCAAGCCGAACCCGGCGCTGTCCCGCTTCGGTCTCCCGCTCGGCCCGCGCGGGCACATCGACTGCGAGCCCACGCTCCAGGTCAAGGGCACGGACTACATCTGGGCCGCCGGTGACAACGCCCAGGTCCCGGACCTCGTCGGCCGCAAGGCGGGCAACGAGAACGCCTGGTGCCCGCCGAACGCCCAGCACGCGCTGCGCCAGGCCAAGGTCCTCGGCGACAACGTGGTGTCCGGCATGCGGGGCTTCCCGCAGAAGGAGTACAGCCACGCCAACAAGGGCGCGGTCGCGGGCCTCGGCCTGCACAAGGGCGTCGCGATGATCGTCATGGGCAAGATGAAGATCAAGCTCAAGGGCCGTCTCGCCTGGTACATGCACCGCGGCTACCACGGTCTGGCGATGCCGACCTGGAACCGCAAGATCCGCATCTTCGCCGACTGGACCCTCGGCATGTTCCTCAAGCGCGAGGTCGTCTCCCTCGGCGCCATGGAGAACCCGCGCGAGGAGTTCTACGAGGCCGCCAAGCCGGCGCCGGTCGCCGTCGCGGCGAAGACCGGGGAGAAGGCCAAGGCCTCCTGACCCGAGGTCACCGAACGCGCCGAAGGGCCTCCCGCCATCCGTGGTGCGGGGGGCCCTTCGGCGTGCCCGGGCCGGGGCCCGTCGGCCCGGGCCGGGGCCCGGTGCCGGCCGCTGGGCCGGACGGGTGAGCAAGTGCGTGGCCGGTGCAACTGTTTTGCCCAGTCGTAACTCCTTTGCGGGACTGCCCTGTGGGCCTGTCGGCGTTTACGTGGTAACCCCCATTCGGGGTTCCTCACCACGGAGGTGTGCGCCATGGCCGATGCCGCGCTGCGGCTGAAGAGTCTGCTCGAACAGGCACTGGGAGCACGGCTCCCCGTGCGCATCCGCGCCTGGGACGGCTCGCTGGCGGGCCCGTCGCACGGGCCGACGTTGATCGTCCGCAACCGCCGCGCCCTGCGCCGGCTGCTGTGGAAACCGGGAGAGCTGGGCCTCGCCCGGGCCTGGGTGGCAGGCGACCTGGACGTCGACGGCGACCTGTACGCCGCCCTCGACCTGATGTCCGGGCTCGTCTGGGAGCGCGGTGAGGGGGCCCGCACCCTGACGCAGGCCCTGCGCGACCCGGAGGTACGGGCCGCGATCCGCGGCCTGGTGAGGCTGGGCGGCCTGCCGCTGCCGCCCTCGCCGCCCCGCGAGGAGGTGCGCCGCCGCGGCCACCTGCACACCAAGCGCTCCGACCAGCGGGCCATCAGCCACCACTACGACGTCGGCAACGACTTCTACGAACTCGTGCTCGGCCCGTCCATGGTGTACTCCTGCGCCTACTGGCCGGCCCCGGAGCCCGACGCCACCCTCGAGGAGGCCCAGCGCGACAAGCTGGAACTGGTCTGCCGCAAACTGGACCTGAGGCCCGGTCGGCGGCTGCTCGACGTCGGGTGCGGCTGGGGCTCCATGGCCCTGCACGCGGCCCGCGAGCACGGTGTGAGCGTCGTCGGCGTCACCCTGTCCCAGGAGCAGGCGGCGTACGCCCGCAAGCGCGTCGCCGACGAGGGCCTCACCGACCGCGTGGAGATCCGCGTGCAGGACTACCGGGACGTCCGGGACGGCCCGTACGACGCCATCTCCTCCATCGGCATGGCCGAACACGTCGGCGCGGTCCGCTACCTGGACTACGCCCGCGACCTGTACGCCCTGCTGGTGCCCGGCGGCCGGCTCCTCAACCACCAGATCGCCCGCCGCCCGCAGTCCGACGAGTCCGCCTACAGCGTGGACGAGTTCATCGACGCCTACGTCTTCCCGGACGGCGAACTGGCGCCCCTCGGCACCACCGTCACCCAGCTGGAGCGCGCCGGCTTCGAGGTGCGCGACGTGGAGTCGATCCGCGAGCACTACGCGCACACCCTGCGCCGCTGGGTCGCCAACCTGGAGGCGGACTGGGCCCGGGCCGTGACCCTCACCAGTCCCGGCCGCGCCCGCGTCTGGCGCCTGTACATGGCGGCCTCCGCCCTGGCCTTCGAGCACAACCGCATCGGCGTCAACCAGGTGCTGGCCGTGAAGACCCCCGCGTCCGGTGACGCGGGCATGCCGCTGCGGGCCCGGACCTGGGGGACCGCACGGCCGTAGCGGCCCGGCCGTGCCCGCGCCGGGCGGGGGGAACCGCCCGCCGCCGGCCGCGCACACACCGCAGGCCCCCGTTCCGCACCGGAACGGGGGCCCTGACGCGACCGGCGGACCACGAAGGCCACAGAGGTCACGGGAACCGCGCAGGCACCACGGGGGTTACGGGAACCACGGCCTACGGGAACTACGGGGCTACTCCGACTTGATGGCCTGGAGCACGTTCAGCCGGGCGGCCCGCCGGGCCGGCCACAGCGCCGCCAGCACGCCGACCGCCGCGGCCAGCAGAAGGAAGACACCCATCCGGGCCCAGGGCAGCACCAGTTCGTACGTCGCCATCCTCGTGCCCAGCAGCTCACCGGCCGCCCAGCCGAAGAACACGCCCAGCCCGATGCCGAGCACGCCGCCGAAGAGGGAGATGACCAGCGACTCCAGACGGACCATCCGCTTGACGCCCCTGCGGTCCAGGCCGATCGCGCGGAGCATGCCGATCTCCTGGGAGCGTTCGAACACCGACATGGCCAGGGTGTTGATGACGCCGAGGACCGCCACGATCACCGCCATGGCCAGCAGGCCGTAGAGCATGTTCAGCATCAGCGTGAACATCCGCGCGATGTCGTCCGAGAGGTCCTTCTTGTCCTGGACCCTGATGGCCGGGTTGGAGCCGAGGGCCTTCTCCAGCCGGTCCTTTACCGCGGCGGAGGCGCCGTCGGCCGTCTTCACCATGACCTGCATGTCGGACGGGTCCGACTGGTGCGGGGCGAGGGTGGCGTTGTCGAGCATGATGCCGCGCATCATCTCGTTGCCCTCGTAGACCCCGGCGACGGTCAGCCGCTGCTTCGCGCCGTCCTCGTAGGCGAGGGTGAAGGAGGAACCGGCCCGCCAGCCGTGGGAGCGGGCGGTGCCGTCGTCCACGACGACCTTCGTGCCGCCGACCGTGAACGAGCCGTCGTCGACCGGGAGGTCCGTCAGCCGGCCGATCACGCCGCCATTGACGCCGGTCAGGTACTCGGTCGAGCCCTCGACCCGGGCCGGCGCGTTGCGCAGCGGGCTGGTGGCGGTCACCCCGTCGGTGGCCCGCAGCTTCCGGTCCACGTCGGTGGAGAGGGGGTTGCCGTTGGCCATCGACACCACGTAGTCGGCCCTGATCGCGGACGACGCCATCCTGTCGATCGACGTCTGCAGGCTGCCCGCCATCACCGTCATACCGGTGATCAGGGTCAGGCCGATCATCAGTGCGGACGCGGTGGCCGCCGTACGGCGCGGATTGCGCACCGAGTTCTCGCGGGCCAGCTTGCCCGAGACGCCGAACGCGCGCAGGACGGGTGCCGCGGCGGCGATCAGCGGGCGCGACAGCAGCGGGGTCAGGACGAACACGCCCGTGATCAGGAGCACCGCGCCGACGCCCATGGGTGCCTGGCCGTCCGAGCCGTCCATCCTCGTGGCCGCCAGGATCACCGCGACACCCGCGGCCGAGAACAGCGCACCGATCGTGTTGCGCAGCACCAGCGACTTGGTGGTCGCCTTCGCGTGCATGCTGCTCATCGCCGCGACCGGCGGGATCTTCGCCGCCCGGCGGCCCGGCAGCCAGGCCGCCAGCATGGTCACCAGGACGCCCACCGCGAGGGCGGCGCCGACGGTGCCGGGCGTGACGACGAGCGGTCCGTCGGGCACCGTCGCGCCGAAGGAGCCCATCAGCGAGCGCAGCCCGGCACCGATGCCGACACCGGCGACCAGACCGGTCACGGCGGCCACCGCGCCCACCACGAACGCCTCGGTCAGCACCGACCGGGTGACCTGCCGCCGGGAGGCTCCGACCGCGCGCAGCAGGGCCAGCTCCTTGGTGCGCTGGGCGACCAGCATGGTGAAGGTGTTGGCGATGATGAAGGTGCCGACGAACAGCGCGATGCCGGCGAAGACCAGCAGGCCCTGGCGCATGCCGCTCATGGAGGAGGCGATCATCCGTGCCTGGTCGTCGGCGAGCTGCCGGCCGGTGGTGGTCTCCGTCCGGCCCTTCGGCAGCGCCCGGTCCAGCTGCGCCTTCAGCGCCGCCTGGCCGACGCCCGGCTTCGCCGCCACGTCGATCTCGTCGTACGTGCCCGGCTTGCCGAACAGCCGCTGGGCCGTGGCCGTGTCGAAGAGGGCGAGGCTGCCGCCGGCGGCGACGTTGCCGTCGTCGGTGGTGAAGACGCCGGTGATCGTGGGCTTCAGGACGGGGCCGTCGACGGAGAGGCGGACGGTGTCGCCGACCGCGTATCCGGCGCGCCGGGCGGTCCCGGAGTCGACGAGCACCTCGCCCGCGCCCCGCGGGGCGCGGCCCTCGGTGAGCGGGTACCGGGGGTCCTTGGCGCCCCAGTAGTTGCCGCCCTGCGACTGGAAGCCGTCGCCGATCAGCTTGCCGTCCCTGCCGGCGATGGCGGTGAAGCCGCGGACGACGCCGACGGCCGACGCCGCGCCCGGGACGCGGGTGCTCCTGTCCAGCTCGGCGGGGGTGAGTTCGGCGCGCTTGCCGAGGCGGTCGCCCGCGCCCTCCTGGTAGGCGGGCTCCACGGCGACGTCGACCTGGTCGAAGCCCTTGGCGGAGCTCTTCTGGTACGCGTCGGAGATGGTGTTGGTGAAGACCAGGGTCCCCGACACGAACGCGACGCCGAGCATCACGGCGAGCACGGTCATGAGGAGCCGGGCCTTGTGCGCGAGTACGGTGCGCAGGGCGGTGCGGAACATGGGTTGTCTCAGTCCAGTAGGGCGTGCGGGTACGGGGACGTCAGCTGGTGCGGCCCTTGGCGTCGAACTGCTTCATGCGGTCCAGCACGGACTCCGCCGTGGGTCCGTGCACCTCGTCCACGATCCGTCCGTCGGCGAGGAACACCACCCGGTCCGCGTACGCGGCGGCCACCGGGTCGTGCGTGACCATGACCACCGTCTGGCCCAGCTCGCGCACCGAGTTGCGCAGGAAGCCCAGGACCTCGGCGCCCGAGCGCGAGTCGAGGTTTCCGGTGGGCTCGTCGCCGAAGACGATGTCGGGCTTGGAGGCCAGGGCCCGGGCGACGGCGACGCGCTGCTGCTGGCCGCCCGACAGCTGGGAGGGCCGGTGGCCGAGCCGGTCGGACAGCCCCACCATCGCGATCACGGTGTCCAGCCACTCCCGGTCCGGCTTGCGGCCCGCGATGTCCATGGGGAGGGTGATGTTCTCCCGCGCGGTCAGCGTCGGCAGCAGGTTGAACGCCTGGAAGATGAAGCCGATCTTGTCCCGGCGCAGCCTGGTGAGCTGCTTGTCCTTCAGCGCGCCCAGTTCGGTCTCACCGATCCGCACGGAACCGGAGGAGAACGTGTCCAGACCGGCCACGCAGTGCATCAGCGTGGACTTGCCGGACCCGGACGGGCCCATGATCGCGGTGAACTCGCCCTGCCGGAAGTCGACGGAGACCCGGTCGAGGGCGACCACCTGGGTCTCGCCCTGTCCGTAGATCTTCGACAGATCCGTGGCGCGTGCGGCCACGGCGGTGGTCCGGCCGACGATGGATGAGGTGGTCACGGGCGGGGCTCCTGACGGTACGGCGATGTGCGGGACGAGGACGTTGTCCATCGTGTCCGCTGCCGGCGCCCGTGGAGTCAGCCGCTGTTCCCGTTCCGGGGGCGACTCGGGTCGCACCGCACTCGTTCGCGTCATACCTGGGGATGACGGCCGTCCCTGAGAGGGGAGACGTCAAGAACAGGTGGAGCTCCCTGGTTCGGACGGTGAAATCCCGTCATTCCGCCTGCGCGACCGCCCCACGGTTGGACGGCTACTGGCAAGTGCCTATGGCCCACGCCGGGTCCTGATGCTCCCTCAGACGTCAATAAAATAAGACAACATCGGTCCGGAGGGCCGCTGTCCGCGGGGGGCCGTCCCGATAGGCTCGGCCCTCGACGCGGAGCCCATGGCCTGCCCGGATGGTGGAATGCAGACACGGCGAGCTTAAACCTCGCTGCCCCTCGCGGGCGTACCGGTTCAAGTCCGGTTCCGGGCACCACCCCGCTCACCGCGAGTTGCCGGCGCGAACACTGTGTGCCCACTCGGAGGCTCGGCCCGATCACTGAGCGGAGGTCGGCTGCGGGGGGAGTGCGAACCGCAGCAGGGCTCCGGCCTGCTGCGTGCGCAGTTCTGTCTCCGTGTCCACGTGCCGCACCCCGCCTCCGTCGTCGATGACGGCCTCGGTCAGTTCGTCGAGCACGTCGGGCACCTCACGCAGCGCCTCCCCGCAGAGCGGGCAGGTTTTCCCCGTGCGCGTCAGCAGCCCGTCCCGGTCGCAGACGAAGCCCGGTACGACGGCCTGCCCGTCCACCGCCAGTGTCCGGATCGCGGCCAGGGACGCCGCCCACAGCGTCTCGTCGAGCCCGACGGCGGCAGGTCTGCGGGCCGCCTTGGTTTCGAGGATCTCGCCGACCAGCCGCCGCTGCTCCTCCACGGCGTGGTCGGCTACAAGCTCCCGCACCTTCTGCCGGAGGTCCTCGGGCGTCGCGGTCTCCCGGTCGAGGGTGAAGGTCCCGACGAGGCGGTCCGTCAGCTCACGCGGCAGGAAGTTGACGAAGACCGACACCTCATGCGCCTGACCGCCGACGGCGAGCAGGTCATAGCCCCCGCCCGCGAACAGTTGCTTGAGCTCGCCGACCAGCCGCCGGTAGTGCTTCTTGCTCAGCTCGTCCGCCTTGTTGCGGACGTGGTACTCGGCGTACGCGTCGGCGTAGGCGTGTTTGCCCAGCACGCGGTCCCGGATCGCCTCGAGTTCGCGGACCTCGTCGAGGTGGTACTCCCAGACCTGGCCCACACTCTTGTCGACCACGACGGCGCCGGTGCGGTAGTACTCGTCGAGCACACCCAGGAGAGGGCGGACATAGGGATCGGCGTCCACCACGAACTTCTCGCGCGTCCTGCGGGGCAGCCAGACCTGTTCGTAGATGTCGCGGCCGGCGCAGGAGAAGACCGCGATGGTTCCCGACCGGACGGGCTCCTCAATCAGTGTCTTCCCGATCCTTGCCATGTCCCCGCGGAGCGAGAGCCGCACGGCGTGCTCGGCCGAGGCGTCCTCCGCGAACGGCCGGATCCGGCCCAGCAGGCTCGATATGCGGCTGTCGAATTCTTGGCGGCCTGACACGCCGGGGTTCACCGGGACGTACAGCGACACCAAGGGGAGTCCGTTGCCTCTCAGCCGCAGGATTCGATCGATCTGCTCTTGCGTGATCATCGCCGCTCCTCGCCGCCCCGTGCGCCTCGTCGCCCGTCGGGCCTCGTCCCTCGTACCAGCTAACGAGGTGGGCGGGGCGGCGGCAACCGCAGCGTGACGGCCGTGGGCGGACCCCGGTCAGCGCGCCCGGCGACGGCGATCGAGAGCGTCCCGTGGCGATCGGTGCGTTCCGGTGGCGTGGTCACCGGTGCCTCTCCGGCGGCGTCCGCGGTGCCGGAGCCGCCGCCCTTCCGGGGGAACCATTGACATCGGGTGGGGGCGGACGGAAACTCATGCCCGACGTCAGTGAAGGAAAGTTCACCACGCGAACACGACGCGCGAGTGCGACCTCGCGAACGCCATTCGCGACCATCGGCAAGCGAACTCGCTGACTACCCGGCAAAGACGCCTCACCCGAAGGGAACGACGATGCGCACGACCGTCGGCATCATCGGAGCCGGCCCGGCCGGCCTGCTCCTCGCCCGCCTGCTCCACCAGGCCGGGATCGACTCGGTCGTCCTGGAGAGCCGCGACCGCGCCTACGTCGAGCAGCGCCAGCGGGCAGGGATCCTGGAGCAGGGCACGGTCGACGTGCTGCGTGCCGCCGGGGCCGGGGAGCGGATGGACCGGGAGGGGCTGCGGCACGACGGGATCGAGCTGCGGTTCGACAGGCGGCGTCACCGCGTCGACTTCCCCGCGCTGACCGGCGGCCGGTCCGTGACGGTCTACGCCCAGACCGAGGTCTGCAAGGACCTGATCGCCCTTCAGCTCAAGGACGGCGGCCCCCTGCTGTTCGGCGCCGAGGCGCTGGCCGTGGAGGGCGCGGAGGGCGACCGCCCGCGCGTGCCGTTCCGGTACGAGGGGCGCGAGGACGTGCTGGAGTGCGACTACGTCGTCGGCTGCGACGGCTTCTGGGGCGTGGCCCGCAAGGCGGTGCCCGCCTCGCTGACCCGCGTCTTCGAGCGCGCGTACCCCTTCGCATGGCTCGGCATCCTGGCCGACGTCGCGCCCTCGCACGACGAGCTCGTCTACGCCCGCCACGACCGCGGCTTCGCCCTGCTGTCCATGCGGTCCCCGACCGTGTCCCGGCTCTACCTGCAAGTGCCCGCGGGCACCGACGCCGGAGCGTGGAGCGACGAGCAGATCTGGGACGAGCTGGAGCGGCGCTTCGAGACCGCCGACGGCTGGGAGCTGCGGCGCGGACCCGTCACCCAGAAGTCGGTCACGCCCATGCGGTCCTACGTCCACGAGCCCATGCGCCACGGCCGTCTCTTCCTCGCCGGGGACGCCGCCCACATCGTGCCGCCCACCGGCGCCAAGGGGCTGAACCTGGCCGTCGGGGACGTGGTCACCTTCGCCCGGGCGCTGACCCACCACAGGGAGAGCGGCTCGACGGAGCTCCTCGACGCCTACTCGGCGACCTGTCTGCGCCGCGTCTGGCAGGCCGAGCGGTTCTCCTACGACATGACGACGATGCTGCACCGGGACCCGGACGCCACGCCCTTCGACGGCCGCCTGCAGCTGGCCCGCCTGGACCGGATCGCGACCTCCCGCGCGGCGGGGACCGAGCTCGCGGAGGCGTACACCGGCTTCCCGATCGGGTGAGACCCGAGTGCGGGGATCGGGTGAACCGCGGCGCCGGGACCGGGTGACGCCCCGGTGCCGGAACCGCAATGATCTCCGGCCGGTTCCGGACGTGTTCCGGATCGGTCATGAATGGGGCCGCGCACTGCCGGGAATCAAAGGCCCGCGTAGCGTGTTCCGCAGCACGACGAGGGAAAGATCCTCCCCAGGTACCAGGGGCGATCTTTTGCCTTTCCATTACTCTTGAGCCAAGGCTGCGCAGTGCGGCCATGGAGGAGTGAGATGAGGAGCAGAAACCCGGTCTTCTCGCGACGGGGGTTCAGCCGCGACAACGGCTACGCGGGCTTCAACGCCGCGCCGCAGGCCGGGGGCCCCGCAGTCGGCACCCAGGGCAGTCCGCACGCGCAGGGCAACCCCTACGCCCAGCCGACCGGCAGCCCCTACGGGCAGAACCCGTACGCCCACAACCCGTACGCGCAGCAGGACGTGCAGTACGCCCCGCCGCAGGCCCCGGCCACCACCGGCCGGATGACGATGGACGACGTCGTCCTGCGCACGGCCAGCACGCTGGGGACGCTGATCGTCACGGCCGCCCTCGCCTGGGCGCTGCTGCCGGTCGACACCGCCAGCCTCGGCCGCTCGTACGGCATCGCCGTCGGCGCCGCGCTGATCGGCATGGTGCTGGCGCTGGTGCAGTCCTTCAAGCGCAAGGCGGCGCCCGCGCTGATCCTGACGTACGCGGCCTTCGAGGGCGTGTTCCTCGGCGTCGTCTCCAACGTCGTCGACACCCACATCGCGAGCGGCGCGGCCATGCAGGCCGTGATCGGCACGATGGCGGTCTTCGCCGGCGTGCTGGTGGCGTACAAGGCGGGCTGGATCCGGGTCAACCGCCGGTTCTACGGCTTCGTGATGGCGGCGGCGCTGGGCTTCGTGCTGCTGATGGCGGTCAACCTGCTGTTCGCCGTGTTCGGCGGCGGTGACGGCCTCGGCTTCCGCAGCGGCCCGCTCGGTGTCTTCTTCGGCGTCGTCGGCATCATCCTCGGCGCCTGCTTCCTCGCCCTGGACTTCAAGCAGGTCGAGGACGGCATCGCCTACGGCGCCCCGCGCGAGGAGGCCTGGCTCGCGGCCTTCGGCCTCACCCTGACGCTGGTGTGGATCTACATGGAGTTCCTGCGGATCATCGCGATCCTCAACAGCGACGACTGACGCCCACCGCGGCAGGTCCCGCTCCGCGGCCGGCACGGCCGGTTGCCGGACATACGGTGGGCGAAGGGCCCCGGGTCTTCCCGGGGCCCTTCGCCGTACCGGCGCTGCGGCGTGGCGCCGGGAGGCCGCCGGCGCTCAGCGCAGTTTGCGCGCGGCCCTTCTCAGGTCGTACTCGTGGATGATCGCCTTGGCGTGGCCGTACGCGAGGTCGTGCTCGTGGCGGAGCCAGCTGACCTTCTCCTCGAATCTGAGGGCGGGGCCTTCTTCGACGGTGCGCAGCCAGTCGGAGACTTCACGACCGGTGCAGCGGGGGATGCGGGCGAGCAGGTTGCGATGGGTCTCTTCGGAGAAGACTTGGGACATCGGCGCCTCCGGACGCATTCGATGAAGCCGGTCCTTCAGGTCACCGTGCCTGAGCGTCCGCCTGTTGGCAACAGTCCCGTTGCGACGCGTAATCTCGCGGCGTGGTTGACACGACACCTCTCACCCGGGCAGTGGATCACTTCGCCGACCGTCTGCGGGCCGCTCCGCAGAGCCGGCTCCAGCGGGGCGCCGCCGCGGAGGCGCTGGCGCTGGCGCGGGAGCTGGCGCGGCGGGCGCAGCTGATCGAGGACCCCGGGGCGCAGCCGCGGGAGATGCCCGACGCCGGGATGTTCGCGGCCGCCGACCAGGTGACGGTCGCCGTGCACGACCTGGCGCTCGTGGTGCGCAGCGAGGCCGAGGTGGCGGAGGCGGTCACGCTGGTGCAGGAGGCGCAGCAGCGCGCGGGCGTGTGAGGTGAAGCGTCCCGGCGAGGCGCCCCCGGGTCTCACAGTGAGGCGATGACGCGGTCCGCCAGGATGTACACGTTCTCCTCGCCGCAGGCGAAGGTGAGGCTGTAGGCGCCGGACACGCCGGAGCCGCCGAGCAGCGTCGGGGTCTGACCCGCCCGCAGGGCCGCGGCCAGGCGTTCCGCCGTCTCGCGGTGGCCCGGGGTCATGCACAGGGTGGTCCCGTCGGCGAAGACGTAGACGTCGAGGGTGCCCAGCGGGCCCGGGCGGACGTCGGTCAGCCCGACGCGGGACTCGGCCAGCTCCTCCAGCGTGGCGACCGTGCGCTCGTGGTCGCCCACCACCGGCGAGGGGGACGGGCTGAAGTCCGGGTGCGAGGGATGACGGCGGCGGGCCGCGGCCAGCTCCGGCGACTCCCCGGAGAGCTCGTCGGCGTCCTTGCCGAGCTCGGACACCGGCTCCAGCGAGTCCAGACCCGCGAGGTCGGACTGGCGCGGCAGGAACAGCTCGCTGTCGGGCAGCCCGAGCAGGGTGGGGCCGTCGGAGGCGTCGCGGGCCTCCTGGGCGGCCCAGAACGCGCGCGCCTCGGCCAGCTCCCGCTCGCGCTCTTCGGCGAGTGCCTGCGCGACGGCGGTGCGTATCTCGTCGGCGTCGGCGTCGATGCGCGCGGCGGGTACGAGGGCGCCCGCGGCGGCGTGGTTCTCGGCGAGCTGCGTGTGCAGCGCCGCGACCTGGCGGCGCAGCACCATCAGGCTGCGCAGGACGGCGACGCCCACGGCGCCGGTGGCGGCCGTGGTGAGCAGCAAGGCGATCGGCATGGCGCTCACTGACGTACTCCCGGGTTCAAGGTAGACCCCCGACTTCCTACATCAGCTTGAACGATGAACTGACCAGCGGTCAGTGCGTAACGTCACGAAACGGACGGGACTTCGGCCGGGGACTGCCTGGCGAAACGGTGCTGACCTGCGCTGACCTGCGTCGTCCCTCCCCCCGGGGAGATAGGTCACATCCTGGGGGAGATTGGATCACAAAACGGCCCGGAACCAAGTCGTTTCTTGGATTCCGGGCCGTTCCGTCACCTTGCGTGGTAAGGCGGCCACTGAGGGTGCGTCAGTGGCGCGCCGGGCTCCGCCGCTTCGGGCGGCCGCCGGTGGGGGCGGGGATCAGCTCAGGCGCTCGATGACCATCGCCATGCCCTGGCCGCCGCCGACGCACATCGTCTCCAGGCCGAACTGCTTGTCGTGCCACTGCAGCGAGTTGATCAGCGTGCCGGTGATGCGGGCGCCGGTCATGCCGAAGGGGTGGCCGACGGCGATGGCGCCGCCGTTGACGTTCAGCTTGTCGAGGTCGATGCCGAGGTCGCGGTAGGAGGGGATCACCTGGGCGGCGAACGCCTCGTTGATCTCGACCAGGTCGATGTCGTCGATGGTCAGGCCGGCGCGGCGGAGGGCCTGCTGAGAGGCCTCGACCGGGCCGAGGCCCATGATCTCCGGGGAGAGGCCGGACACGCCGGTGGAGACGATCCGCGCCAGCGGGGTCAGGCCCAGTTCGCGGGCCTTGGTGTCCGACATGATGACGAGCGCGGCGGCACCGTCGTTGAGGGGGCAGCAGTTGGCCGCGGTGACCAGGCCGTCGGGACGGAAGACGGGCTTCAGGCCGGCGACGCCCTCCAGGGTCACTCCGGGGCGCGGGCCGTCGTCCCTGGAGACGACGGTGCCGTCGGGCAGAGTGACCGGGGTGATCTCCCGCTCCCAGAAGCCGTCCTTGATGGCCTGCTCGGCGAGGTTCTGCGACCGCACGCCGAACTCGTCCATCTCCTCGCGGGTGACGCCCTTCCAGCGCGCGAGGTTCTCGGCGGTCTGGCCCATGGCGATGTAGGGGTCGGGCAGCAGCCCGTCCTCACGCGGGTCGTGCCAGGTGGTGCCCTCCTGCGCGGCGACGGCGGCGGTGCGCTCCTCGGCCTCGGCGAACAGCGGGTTGTGCGTGTCCGGCAGGCTGTCGGAGTTGCCCTTGGCGAAGCGGGAGACCATCTCGACACCGGCCGAGACGAAGACGTCGCCCTCGCCGGCCTTGATGGCATGCAGGGCCATGCGCGACGTCTGCAGGGACGAGGAGCAGTACCGGGTGATCGTGCAGCCGGGGAGGTGGTCCATGCCCATCTGCACGGCGACGATCCGGCCGAGGTTGTTGCCCTGCTCGCCGCCGGGGAGGCCGCAGCCGAGCATCAGGTCGTCGATCTCCCTGGGGTCCAGCTCGGGGATCTTCGCGAGGGCCGCCTGGATGATCGTGGCGGCCAGGTCGTCGGGGCGCAGGTCCTTGAGGGAGCCCTTGAAGGCGCGGCCGATGGGCGAGCGGGCGGTCGAGACGATGACGGCTTCGGGCATCACGGCTCCATGTCGAACGGTCGCGGCGCGTAGCGCCTCATTGAGGGTGGTGAGGGACGTCGGGGGGCCTACGGAAGGGGTCTGCCGGCTGTCTGGGAAGTTACCCGTCCGTATGGTCCAGGTCACGGGGAGCGCGGTGTGACCCTGACCGCAATTTTCTAAGCGCTTGCTTTGTGGGCGCACGGGCCCGGGTGCCGGGCGGTGCCGGGCGGTGCCGGGCGGTGTCCTCCGGAACCGCCGGGACGGGCGGCCGGAACCGGGCTGGACGGGCGGCCGGGACCGGGCTGGACGGGCGGCCGGGACGGCCGGCCCGCTGCGGCCCGGTGCCGCTCGGGCGGGGGGCCCGCGTCCCCCCGAATGCCCGCGCCGTCCGCTGCGGCATGACCGTCCACGGTCCGGCGCCCCGCCGACCTCCGCGCTCCCGACGGCGGCGCGCTCGGCCGCAGCCCCGTCCTCGTCCCGGGCCGTCCGGCGCGCGGCCGTGCACGACCGCCACGTCGACGCCGCGCGCCCACCCACCCCGGCCCCGGCTGCGACAGCGACCGCCCCGCGCGGCCCCGCGCCCCGCTGGGCCGGGTGCCCCGCGCGGCCCCGTGCGGTCCTGGGGCCAGTGTGGTCCTACGGCCCCGGGCCCGTACGGTCCCGCGGCTCCGCGCCCCGCGCGGCTGCGGTCCCGGGCTCGTGCGGGCCTGTGCCCCGCGCGGCCCCGCGCCCCGATCGGCCGCGTGCCGCGCGGGTCGCGGCGCTACGCCGGCTGGCTGGGGGTCGTCTCCGGCTCCGGCAGGCGCCGGCGGCGGCGCCGCTTGAGCAGCGCCCACGGCCCGCGGGGTCCCGTCGGCATCGCCGCCGCGACCTCCGTGCCGGCCTCCTCCGCCGCCTCCGCCGCCGCCCGGGCCACCGGCAGGAAGCCCTCGCGGCGGGCGGCGTCCGGACGGTCCTCCTCCGCCGGCCACAGCCCGAGCGCCGCGCACAGCGTCGGCAGGACCGCCATCGCCGCCGTGGCGTACCCCTCGGCGGAGGGGTGGTAGTTGTCGGGGCCGAACAGCTCGCGCGGGTTCGCCGCGAACTCCGGTCCCAGCAGGTCCCCCAGCGACACGGTGCGGCCCCCCTGCTCCACCACCCCGATCGTCTGGGCCGCCGCCAGCTGGCGCGAGGCCCGCCGGGCCAGCCAGCGCAACGGCTGCTGCACCGGCTCGATGGTGCCGAGGTCCGGGCAGGTGCCGACCACCACCTCCGCGCCCGCCGTGCGCAGCCGCCGCACCGCGGCCGCCAGGTAGCGCACCGACCGCGTGGGCGGCATCCGGTGTGTCACGTCGTTCGCCCCGATCATGATCACGCAGATGTCCGGCACCTGGGTGGGATCGCCGACGACCAGCGTGACCTGGCGGTCCAGGTCGTCCGACTGGGCACCGGTGACGGCGACGTTGCGCAGCTCCACCGGACGCTCCGCGACCGCCGCGAGGCCCGAGGCGAGCAGCGCGCCCGGCGTCTGGCCGGCCCGGTGGACGCCCTGGCCCGCGGCCGTCGAGTCGCCGAGCAGGGCCAGCCGCAGCGGCAGCTCGCCGGGGATCGCGTAGGCGCGGCCGTAGAGCCCGTCCGCCACCGGTAGGTAGTTGTCCGTGCCGTTGCCCACCTGGCGCTTGGCCAGCTGCACCTCCGCCAGCAGCAGCCCGACGGCGGCCGCGCCCACCAGGCCGATCCCGCCGCCGCCGTACGCGGCGCCGGCCGCGATCCGCCTGGCCACCCTCGCCCTCGACAAGCTCGTCATGCCTCGCCGCCACCTCCTCGTAGCCCCACACCCACTGCTTGCCCCGTACCGGGCGTCGGCCAATCTCAACGGCGAGTGAACGCCCCTGCGGGGCCGTAGGCTGGCGGAACACCACGACCGCATTCTTTGCAGCGACCGGAGACAACGGTGCAATACCACGACTCGATGATCAGCCTCGTCGGCAACACCCCGCTGGTGAGACTCAACAACGTCACCCGGGGCCTCAGGGCGACCGTCCTGGCGAAGGTCGAGTACTTCAACCCGGGCGGCTCCGTGAAGGACCGCATCGCCCTGCGCATGATCGAGGCGGCCGAGCAGAGCGGGGAGCTCAGGCCCGGCGGGACGATCGTCGAGCCGACCAGCGGCAACACCGGCGTCGGACTTGCCATCGTGGCCCAGCAGAAGGGCTACAGGTGCATCTTCGTGTGCCCGGACAAGGTCTCCACCGACAAGATCAACGTGCTGCGCGCCTACGGTGCGGAAGTCGTGGTGTGCCCTACCGCGGTGGCGCCCGAGCACCCGGACTCCTACTACAACGTCTCCGACCGCCTGGTGCGGGAGACCCCCGGGGCCTGGAAGCCCGACCAGTACTCCAACCCGAACAACGCGCTGTCGCACTACCACTCCACCGGCCCGGAGCTGTGGGAGCAGACCGAGGGCAGGGTCACCCACTTCGTGGCCGGCGTCGGCACCGGCGGCACCATCTCCGGCACCGGCCGGTACCTGAAGGACGCCAGCGACGGCAGGGTGAAGGTGATCGGCGCCGACCCGGAGGGCTCGGTGTACTCGGGCGGCTCGGGCCGGCCGTACCTCATCGAGGGCGTCGGCGAGGACTTCTGGCCCACCGCCTACGACCGCACCGTCGCCGACGAGATCGTCGCCGTGTCCGACAAGGACGCCTTCCAGATGACCCGGCGGCTGGCGAAGGAGGAGGGGCTGCTGGTGGGCGGCTCCTGCGGCATGGCCGTGGTCGCCGCGCTGCGGGTGGCCGAGCGGCTCGGCGAGGACGACGTCGTGGTGGTGCTGCTGCCGGACAGCGGGCGTGGCTACCTCAGCAAGATCTTCAACGACGAGTGGATGGCGGACTACGGCTTCCTGGAGAACGAGGGCCCCAGCGCCCGCGTCGGCGACGTCCTCAGCGACAAGGAGGGCGGCATCCCCTCCCTGGTCCACATGCACCCGGACGAGACCGTCGGCCAGGCCATCGAGGTGCTGCGCGAGTACGGCGTCTCGCAGATGCCGATCGTGAAGCCGGGCGCCGGGCACCCCGACGTCATGGCGGCGGAGGTCGTCGGCTCCGTGGTGGAGCGGGAGCTGCTGGACGCGCTGTTCACCAAGCGGGCCTCGCTCGACGACCCGCTGGAGAAGCACATGTCCGCCCCGCTGCCCCAGGTCGGCTCCGGCGAGCCGGTCGCCGACCTCATGTCCGTGCTCGGCGCGGCGGACGCGGCGATCGTCCTCGTCGAGGGCAAGCCGACCGGCGTGGTCAGCCGGCAGGACCTGCTGGCCTTCCTGGCCAAGGGCGGAAAGCAGTAGCGAACCGCGACCGGGCCGCGCACGGACCGCGGGTGCCCTCGGGGAACGCGCGGTGACCGGCGGGGGAGAGGCGGTCGCGGAAGCGGTACGAGCGTGTCACGTGCCCGCAGTACCCGCTTAACACGCGCCGGGCACAGTGGTGGGTGTCGGCAGGGGCGACGGGGTACCTCCCGGGCGTCGAGCACTGGGGGACGCACCCGCCCCGCCGGCGCGGAACGGCGTCAGGGACTCCGGAGCGGCTCCCGGACCTCCACCGACGCCGGGACGCGAGCCCGGCCTGACCCGGCCCGCGTCCCCCGCGGGGACCGCCGTCGTCCCGCCCCCCGAGCTCGGGGGTGCGGCGGTCCCCGCGCACGACTTCCTCCCGCACGTCCTGGGGCGCCCCGTCCGGCTGCTCTCCCGGCCGCCCGGCAGCGCCGGGGCTCAGTCCTCCCAGTCGCCGTCCGGCGCCGGGCCGCGGCGCCGGCGGCCGAAGAGGCCGGGGGTGGTGCGCGCGGCCTGGACGGCGTTGACGCCCACGATGCCGAACCACGCGACGATGAGACCGGGCAGATGGGCGACGCCGCCGCCGATCGCGGACAGCGGCACCGCCAGCACCATCGAGACGATCCCGAAGCCGAAGCGCTCGCCCCAGGAGTCGGTGGCCCCCGGCGCGCGGGTGTCCCGGGCCACCGCCATCTGCTGTTCGGCGAGCCCGCGGCGCACCCGGCGCTCGACGGTTCCGTCGATGCGCTGCTCGACCTTCTCCAGGAACGACTCGACCAGGGCGGAGTCGTACTCCTCGCCCAGCTCCCGCCGTGCCTGCAGGGTGGCGTCGAGTTCCTTCCGCAGGTCGGCGTCCCGCGCGTTCATTCCCGTCATGCGCACCAGGCTAGGAAGCGGGCGCCCCACCCGCACTGGGGTTAGCCCCCCTGTTCGCCGGGAGGCTGCCCTGTGTGTGACTGTATGGAGACATGCAGGGTGCGGGGCGTCCGAAGAGAACGCGCGGGGTGCCCTCCCCGGCCCCCGGCGCACGGGCCGCCACGACGGCGTCCGCGTCGTCCGGCGGCGCTGTACTCTCCCGCGACGAGGACATCTGGAGGGGGAGCGCGTCATGAGCGTGACCGACAGCCCGGCCGCACGGCTGCAGGCGCTGTTCGAAGGGCACCGGCTCACGCCGACCCAGCGGCGCATCGCGCACAGCATGGTGCGGCGGGCCGCGGACGTGCCGTTCCTGTCCAGCGTCGAACTGGCCGAGCTGGCCGGGGTCAGCCAGCCGTCCGTGACCCGCTTCGCGGTCGCGCTCGGGTTCGACGGCTACCCGGCGCTGCGCCGGCACCTGCGCGAGGTCGCGCCCGCCGGACAGGCCGCCGAACCGGCCTCCCGCAACGAGTACCAGCAGGCCGTCGAGGCCGAGATCGCCAACCTCCGGCACCTGGCGGAGGCGCTGGCCGATCCCCGGCCGGTGCACGAGGCGGGCCGGGTCCTCGCCGCCTCCCGCCCGCTGCCCGTGCTCGGCCTGCGGGCCGCGGCCTCCCAGGCGTACGGCTTCGCGTACTTCGCCGGCAAGGTCCACCCGGACGTACGGCTGCTCGACGAGGGCGGCACGATGATCTACGACCGCATCGACACCGCCGTGCGGGCGGGTGCCACGGCCCTGCTGTGCTTCGCGCTGCCGCGGCACCCGCGTGAGGTCGTGGACGCCCTCGCCCACGCCAGGGACGCGGGGCTGACCGTCGTGACGGTCGCGGACTCGGCCTTCGCGCCGGTCGCGAAGTACTCCGACGTGCTGCTGCCCGCGGCCGTCGGCACCGGGCTCGCCTTCGACACCGCGTGCGCGCCGATGCTGCTCGGCCGGGTCCTGCTGGAAGCCGTGTGCGACGGCCTGCCGGACGCGCAGGCCCGGCTGGAGGAGTTCGACACCCGGGCGGCCGCGCGGGGGCTGTTCGCGGAGTGACGTGCGGGACCCCGGGCTCCGCCGGTCCTCTCAGATTCGTCTCACGCTTCCTCGCTAACCTCCCCGTCCGAACGGAGTGTGCCAGGACGTCACGGACGATGAGGAGGCAGAACGTGGCACGCGGAGGTCAGGGACTGGCCCGGGTGGCGGTCGTCGTGCGCGCGGGAGCGGCGCCGATGTGGTGGCTCGGGGTGTGCGCGGCGGGAATCGGTTCGCTGGTACCGGGCCTGACGGGGCGCCGGATCGGCCTGCTGGCGGGGGCCGCGCTGTTCCTCGGGTGCGCGGCCGTGGTGGCGTGCGCCCGGCGCGGGCGCTACACATCGCTCGCCCGGGGCGCGGCCCGCGCCGGGCGCCACGACGTACTGCAGGACCGCGCCGTGAGCCTGCGCGCCTGGCGCCGGGGGCACCGCTGGTGGCTGCTCCTGGCCTTCGCCGTCGCCCTCGGCAGCGCGTTCGCCGTGCCGGCGGCCGGCGGTCTGCTGCTGGCCGGCGCCGGGGCCGGACTGAGGCTGAAGGCGGCGTGGCTCGGGCGGCTGGAGCGGACGGGTGAGGCGCTGCTGTGGGTGCGCGTCGACTGGCTGGACCGGCGCGGCGGACGCCCCGCGGGCAGAGCCGTCAGGGCGTACCGCAGCACGGGCGTCGCGGCGGGCGACGCGGCCCCCGGAGGAGCCCGCCGCCGCACCGCCGCCCTCGTCCGGGCCTGAGACCCGCGGCGCAGCCCCTCGGTCCGGTCGTCGGGCTCGCGTCGTCGCCCGAAGGGCAGACGGGAGTCCGACGACCGGACCTAGTGCCGCGGCAGGCAACGTTTGCCCGTCAAGGAGTGGCGTCCGGTGCGTGCTCTCGGCGTGCCGGCCGGACGCCCTCGTACTGGATGTACT
>NZ_JBSFNN010000064.1:0-40872 GCF_053587115.1 Streptomyces sp. NPDC003697 | reverse complement strand
GCTCCTCTGGCCGAGGAGTTCGAGGGCGCCGACGCCGTCATCCACCTGGCGTGGGTCCGGCACCCCGGTCTCTCACGAGTCCGCCGGGCCCTGGCCCCTGTCCGAGGGGCGTGGCGGCTCTCTCCTCCGACCAGGGAGTTGTCCGATGTTCTTCCATGGCCGCTCACTGAGCCGCCGCATGCCCGGACGGGCGGTCGCCGTGACGGTGTTCGGGCTCTCGCTCGCACTGTCCGCGTCGTCGGTGCAGGCAGCGGCGCTCGACGACGGCACCCGGGGCCGCACCAGCCGCCCCGGTGTCCAGGACGACGGTGATCCCGCCAAGGGATTCGCCGCCAAGACCAGACCCCGCCCCGCAGATCCGGCGCGCAAGGCCGCGGTCAAGGGGCTCGACAAGGCGGTGTGGCCGAAGCGGGGCGGCGCCGAGGTGAGGCTGGGGGCCACCGCGGAGGCGGGCGGCCTGCCCGTCACGGTCACCGAGGCCGCCACCGCGGGGAAGGCCGGCCGAAAGGCCGCCGGGAAGAGCGGGAGCACGGCCGCGGCGCGAGACGCGAAGGCGCCCGGCACGGTGCGCGTCGACGTCCTCGATCCGCAGCGGGCCGCGAAGCTCGGCGCCGGCGTGCTGCTCGGCGTGCAGCGTGCCGACGGCACGGGTCAGGCCGCCAAGGTCCGCCTGACCGTCGACTACTCGCAGTTCGCCGAGGGCTTCGGCGGCTCCTACGCCTCCCGTCTGCAGCTCGTCCAGCTCCCCGCGTGCGCCACCGTGGCCATCCCGGGCAGCAAGGACTGCCCGCAGCAGCCGACGGTGCTGCCGACCGTGAACGACGTGCGGACCGGGACCGTCTCCGCCGACGTGACCGCCGCCCCGGCGCCCGCCGACGGCGTCTCCACCATGGCGGCCACGGCGACCTCGCTGGTCGCGGTCGCGGCGGGACCGTCCGGCGCGCAGGGCACCTACAAGGCGACCGCGCTGTCGCCGTCGGCGAGCTGGAGCGTGTCCACCTCCTCCGGCGCCTTCAACTGGAACTATCCGCTGCGCACCGTCCCGACCCCGGGCGGCATGGTCCCCACCGTGGGCCTCGGCTACTCCTCCCAGTCGGCGGACGGCCGCACCTCGGCCACCAACAACCAGGGCTCCTGGATCGGCGAGGGGTTCTCCTACGACCCCGGCTACATCGAGCGGCGCTACAAGCCCTGCTCCGACGACGGCCACAGCGGCTCCGGTGAGCAGTGCTGGGCGTTCGACAACGCCACGATCATGCTCAACGGCATGTCCGGCGAGCTGGTCAAGGACGACACCACCGGTGACTGGCACCTGTCGGCCGACGACGGCACCAAGGTCGAGAAGCTGACCGGCGCCACGAACGGCGACGAGGGCGGTGCGAGCGACAAGGGCGAGCACTGGAAGGTCACCACCCCCGAGGGCACCGAGTACTGGTTCGGCCTGAACCGCCTGCCGGGCTGGGCCACCGGGAACGAGGAGACCAACTCCGTCTGGACGGCCCCCGTCTTCGGCGACGACTCCGGTGAGCCCTGCTACAACGCCACCTTCACCAGCGCGTACTGCAAGCAGGCGTGGCGCTGGAGCCTGGACTACGTCAAGGACACCCACGGCAACGTGATGTCCTACTTCTACGACCGCGAGACCAACTACTACGCGCTCAACGGCAAGACGGACGTCAACGGCACCGCCTACGACCGCGGCGGCTACCTCGAGCGCATCGACTACGGCCAGACCGACGGCAAGGTGTACGCGGCGAAGGCCCCGGCCCGCGTCGTCTTCGACACCGCCGAACGCTGCCTGCCCACCGCCGACTTCGACTGTGCCGAGAGCAAGCGCACCAAGGCGAACGCCTCCCACTGGCCGGACGTCCCGGTCGACCAGGAGTGCAAGTCCGCCACCAAGTGCACCTCGCCCGTCCAGACCTTCTGGACGACCAAGCGGCTGACGTCGATCGTCACGCAGATGCGCAAGGACGCCACGTCCTACCAGGACGTGGACGCCTGGACGTTCACCCACCTGTTCACCGACAACGGCGACGACTCCAAGACGCTGTGGCTGTCGAGGATCCAGCACGAGGGCCGCGCCGGCACCGCCGAGAAGCTGCCCACCGTGGACCTCTTCGGCGAGCAGCTCGCCAACCGCGTCGACGCGATCGGCGACAACATCGCGCCCTTCCACCGCTTCCGGCTCTCGATGGTCCTCAGCGAGACCGGCGCCCAGCTCGACGTCACCTACGCGCCCACCGACTGCAGCAAGGACGCGCTGCCGAAGCCGGGGGAGTCGGTCAAGCGCTGCTACCCGGTGAAGTGGGCCCCGCCGGGCTACATCGACCCGATCACGGACTGGTTCCACAAGTACGTCGTGTCCGCGGTCATCGAGACGGACCGCACCGGCGGCAGCGATTCGATGGTCACCCGGTACGACTACCAGGGTGACGCGGCCTGGCGTAAGGCGAAGCCGGACGGCATCACCGACGACAAGTACCTGACCTGGGGCGGCTGGCAGGGCTACGGCAAGGTCAAGGTCACCAGCGGCACGTCCGACCAGCAGACCACGCGGGTCGACTACACGTTCCTGCAGGGCATGGACGGGGACAAGGCCGCCGACGGCTCCACCCGGTCGGTGCAGGTGAAGGACTCCACCGGCGCCGAGTACACGGACGCGGAGGAGTTCACCGGCCACGAGCTGGAAGTGGCCACCTACGACGGCGGCAAGCTGATCTCCAAGACGATCCAGGCGCCGTGGAAGCACTACACCGCCACCCAGACCCGCAGCTGGGGCACCACCCGCGCGTCGATCGTGCGCACCCAGACCGGCCGCGGCTTCGACCTGAAGTCCGACGGCACCTGGCGCGAGACGAAGTCGACGACGACGTACGACACCGCGGGCGGCACCGGCCGGGTCCTGCAGGTCGACGACCAGGGCGACGTCTCCACCACCAAGGACGACTCCTGCACCCGCACCACGTACGCGGACAACACGGCGAAGAACATCCTCTCCCTGCCCGCGCGCAGTGAGTCGGTGTCGGTGAGGTGCTCGGCCACCCCGGACCGCAAGACCCAGGTCCTGGCGGACGAGCGCACCTCGTACGACAACCTCGCCTTCGGCGCGGCCCCCACCAAGGGCGACGCGACGAAGACCGAGCGCCTGACGGCACACGACGGCACCACGGCGACATACCAGGTCACCGGCACCACGACCTACGACTCCTACGGCCGCCCGCTGTCCCAGAAGGACGCCAAGCTCAACGAGACGAAGACCGACTACACCGAGACCAACGGCCTGCTGACGAGGACGGCCGTCACCAACGCGCGCGGCCACGTCACGACCACCGACTACGCCCCCGCCTGGGGTATGTCGTCCGGCCAGACCGACCCGAACGGCAAGCGGACGGACCTCGCCTACGACGCGCTGGGTCGGCTGACCTCCGTGTGGCTGGCCGACCGGGCCAAGACGCAGACGCCGAGCATCAAGTACTCGTACAACGTCCGCAAGGACAAGGTCACCTCGATCAAGACCGAGAAGATCGAGAACGACGGCTCCTACGGCGCCGAGTACCAGCTCTACGACAGCATGCTCAGGCCCCGGCAGATCCAGACCGAGGGGGCCGACGGCAGCCGCATGGTCGCCGACACCTTCTATGACGGCACCGGCAATGTCAGGAAGACCAACTCGACGTACAACGCGGCCGGAGCGGCCTCGGACGAGCTGCTGCTCGTGCACAACGGGGAGGTCGGCGCGCAGAGCCTCCTGGAGTACGACGGCCTGGGCCGGACCACCGCCCAGATCTTCGCGGTCTCCGGCGTCGAGCAGTGGCGCACCACGACCACCTACGACGGCGAGCTGACCCACGTCGACCCGCCGGCCGGCGGCGTGCCCACCACGACGATCACGGACGGCCAGGGCAACACGGCGGAGATCCGGCACTACCGGGGCTCGTCGCCGGGCGCGGGCGTGCCGTACGACTCGACGAAGTACACGTACACGCCCGCGGGCAAGCTGGAGACGGTCACCGACGCCAAGGGCAACGTCTGGCGCTACGAGTACGACCAGCTGGGCCGCAAGACGAAGTCGGTCGACCCGGACGCGGGCACCTCGCGCACGGAGTACGACGAGCTGGACCGGCCGGTCGTCACCTACGACGGCCGCAACAAGAAGACCTCCACGGTCTACGACCAGCTCGGCCGCGTCCTGACCACCTGGCAGGGCGACCCGGACACCGGCACCAAGCTCACCGAGACCAAGTACGACAAGGCGGGCTGGCTCGGGCAGGCCTACGGCTTCCTGAGCTACGTCTCCCCGACGGAGTACTTCGCCACGGCCGTCCAGTCGATGGACGACTTCTACCGCCCCCTGAAGACGGCCTACCAGGTCCCGACGTCGCAGGGTTCGCTGGCCGGCACGTACGTCTTCAGCACGACCTACAACCGCGACGGCACGGTCCAGGGCACCGGCCTGCCCGCCATCGGCGACCTGCCGGCGGAGGCGCTGACCTACACGTATGACTCCCTGCAGCGCCCGGTCACGATGACGGGCACCACGTCGTACGTCACCAACACCGTCTACTCGAAGGACAGCGAGCTCCAGCAGCTGGAGCTGTCCACCGGGACCGGCAAGAAGGTCTGGCAGACCTTCGACTACGAGAAGGGCACCGACCGGCTGACCCGCTCGGTGGTCGACGTCTACGGCGCGACAGCCCCGGCCAAGGAGTCGAACTACTCCTACGACCAGGCGGGCAACGTCCTGTCCATCGCGGACACGGCGAACTCCGCCGCGCCCGACGTGCAGTGCTTCGCCTACGACAGCCGGCAGCGGCTGGCGGACGCGTGGACTCCGGCGTCGTCGGCGGCGGACGCGGCCGGCACGGGCTCCCGCGGCTCCACGGCGCCGCTGGACGGTACCGGCCCCAAGGCCTGTGCGGCGGCCCCCGGCGCGAGCGCGCTCGGCGGCCCGGCCCCGTACTGGAAGTCCTACGAGACCGACGCCATCGGCAACCGCGTCTCGGAGACCCTCCACGACACCGGCCGGGACGCGGCGAAGAACATCACCCGCAGCTACGAGTACGGCGGCGCGGGCGCCCAGGGCGACGGCCCGCACCAGGTCACCAGGGTGACGGAGCGGACGCCCACCGGTGACCGGCAGTCGACGTACGAGTACGACGACGCGGGCAACACCACCAAGCGGACGATCGGGGGCAACGCGCAGTCCCTGGCCTGGACGGACACGGGCAAGCTGAGCGAGGTCACCGAGGCGAACGGCGCGAAGACGACGTACCTGTACGACGGATCCGGCAACCGTCTGGTCCGCAAGGACCCGTCCGGCACGACCGTCTACCTGCCCGGCACCGAGCTCAAGCTGTCGGCCGACGGCACGAAGAAGGAGGTGACCCGCTACTACGAGTACGGCGGTCAGACCGTGGCGGTCCGTGACGGGGGCAAGCTGTCCTTCGTCGCCTCCGACCACCACGGCACCGGCGAGCTGGCGATCGACTCCGCGACCGGCACGATCTCCCAGCGACGCTTCGACCCCTTCGGCGTGGAACGGGGCGAGAAGACCGGCACCTGGCCGGGGGAGAAGGGCTTCGTCGGGGGCACGATCGACTCCTCGACCGGCCTGACGCACCTGGGCGCACGGGAGTACGACGCCCAGATCGGCAAGTTCATCTCCGTCGACCCGGTCATCGACTACACCCAGCCGCAGCAGATCAACGGCTACGCCTACGCCAACAACTCCCCGGTCACGCACGCCGACCCCAGCGGCATGATCATCCCGGAGTGCTGGGAGGGCCTGATCGAGTGCCGTGGCGGCAAGCCGTACTTCCCGAAGGACCCGGTCGAGAAGGCTCAGTCGAGCTACGACAACGCCGCGTCGAACGTGGCGGCGGCGCAGTCGCAGCAGGCTTCCGCCAAGCAGCGCATCAAGTCCGCGGGCAAGGCGCTCGTCAAGATCGTCCGGGACATCCTCGGCGTCGACGCGGCCCTCGACTGCATCTCCAGCGGTGACGTCGGTGCCTGCGGCGAGACCCTGCTCAACATCGCCGGCAGCTTCGCGGGCGGCCTGGCGGGGAAGATCCTCGCCAAGTACGGGGCGCCGTGGAAGTGGGCCAAGGGGCTCAAGCTCGCCAAGCGGGTGACCAACCTGGTCGGCGATCTCATCGGCGGCGCGAAGGACCTGTGGAAGGCCAGCAAGGCGGTCGGCAAAGCCAAGACCGGCCTGGCCAAGGCCGCGGACAAACTGGCGGAGGCCAGAAAGAAGGCTGCGGCGGCCCGTAAGAAGAAGGGGGCTGCCGACGACGCGGGCTCGTGTCCCATCGGCGGAAAGCACAGCTTCCTGCCGGGCACGAAGGTCCTGCTCGCCGACGGCACCACCAAGCCGATCGAGCGCGTTGAGCTCGGCGACAAGATCACCGTCACCGACCCCAAAACGGGCGGGACGACGGTGCGCGAGGTCGTCGGCACGATCGTCACCGAGGACGACAAGCACTTCGTTGATTTGACCATCAAGGGCAAATCCGGCAAGGCTGAAGCCCTGGTCTCCACCACGACGCACCCCTTCTGGGTGGACTCCGAACAGGCGTGGATCGAAGCCGGCGATCTCAAGCCGGGCATGCGACTCCACACAGCGGGCGGAGACTCGATCGACCTCACAGGCGTTCGCTCCTTCGAGCGACGCCAACGGACGCATGACCTCACGGTCAGTGGCGTGCACACCTACTACGTTGGTGCGGGGACGACGCCTCTCCTCGTACACAACTGTGGTGACGAAGCCGACGAGGATCTGCTCGACTTCGCCGATGACGCTCTGGGAACCCCCGCGGCTGACCGTCCCAACGTCGCGACCAAGATCACCTCAGCGGACGGCAAGCACTCCGAGCTGCGGTACTCCTCGGACACCCGCACCGGTTCTCTCCCGCCGCAAACCGCGCGGGCGGTGGCCGATTCCGGCCATCACGGAGGGTGCGGCGAAGTCAATTGCGCGGCTGCATTCGAGTCCGCAGGCATCCCATTGGAGGGGGCAACATTCCAATCGGTGAAGATTGGCGGTGGCGCCAGGGGCAACACTTATCCGATGGAGGAACACCTGGAGCCTCTCGGGCCGTGCCCGGCATGTCGGCGTTTCCTGCCGCTCATCGGAGGAAAGGGGTGACGCATGGCTGTCCCTCCCGAACTGCACGCGGCGACACGACACCTTCGCGCTGTACGCGCGCGCAAGCCGGAAGCTGCGGCAGGTGCGGAAAGTTTCGCTGCGTGGCGCGAGGAAGTGGCGGACGCACTGGATCGGCTGGCCGGTGTCCTGATCTTCGAGGAGGACCGTCGCAGGGCTCGCTCGGAGGCGGCGGCCGCCCGTGCCGAGGCCGCGAGCATGCGGAAGGGCTGAGCGAGTCGGTCGCTCCAGATCCTTCCGCGGCTGTGCCACGCGGCAGCCACCGTCAGCGTTGAAGCCGCAACGCCCGGGTGCCCCATCAGATGTCTTCCGGTGGGGCACCCGGTTTGACCCCCCAAGCCGGGCCCCGTAACCTAGACCGTCGGCGTGTCCGCTGACGCGCCGCATCCCGTAAACCTCTTCCTCCCGGGCACGTGCCGTGACCGGGAGAGGCCGTCCGCGTGTGTCGCAGGGCTGCTGGACTGCGGGGTTCCGTTCCGAGCAGAGAGTGAGATCCGCGTGTACGCCATCGTGCGCAGCGGTGGTCGCCAGCACAAGGTTGCTGTCGGCGACATCGTTGAGGTTGACAAGATTTCCACCGCCCAGGTCGGCGACACGGTCGAGCTCTCGACCCTGCTGCTCGTCGACGGTGACGCCGTGACCAGCGACCCGTGGGTGCTGGCCGGCGTCAAGGTCCAGGCCGAGGTCGTGGACCACCACAAGGGCCAGAAGATCGACATTCTGCGCTACAAGAACAAGACCGGCTACCGTCGCCGGCAGGGCCACCGCCAGCAGTACACGGCGCTCAAGGTCACCGAGATCCCCACGGCTGCGAAGTAAGGGACTGAACAGAGATGGCACACAAGAAGGGCGCATCGTCCACCCGGAACGGTCGCGACTCCAATGCCCAGCGGCTCGGCGTGAAGCGCTTCGGCGGTCAGGTCGTGAACGCCGGTGAGATCCTGGTCCGCCAGCGCGGCACCCACTTCCACCCGGGCGCGGGCGTCGGCCGCGGCGGCGACGACACGCTGTTCGCGCTGCAGGCCGGTGCGGTGGAGTTCGGCAGCCACCGTGGCCGCAGGGTCGTGAACATCGTTCCGGTCGCCTGAATCGCCTGATCCAGGCGCCGGCCGAACGCTACGCGAGGCGGACCTCACTTCCCGGGCGGGAAGGCGGGTCCGCCTTTCGCGTGTTACGCAGGAAAGAACACCCCTACGTACGCCATTCGTACGTACCCGAGTACCGAAGTGCTGGAGGCACCCCACCATGACCACCTTCGTGGACCGCGTCGAACTCCACGTCGCCGCGGGTAACGGAGGCCACGGCTGTGCCTCCGTACACCGCGAGAAGTTCAAGCCGCTCGGCGGCCCGGACGGCGGCAACGGCGGACGCGGCGGAGACGTGATCCTCACCGTCGACCAGTCCGTCACCACCCTCCTCGACTACCACCACTCCCCGCACCGCAAGGCCACCAACGGCAAACCCGGCGAGGGTGGCAACCGCTCCGGCAAGGACGGCGAGGACCTGGTCCTGCCGGTGCCGGACGGCACGGTGGTGCTCGACAGGGCGGGCAACGTCCTCGCCGACCTGGTCGGGCACGGCACGTCCTTCGTCGCCGCCCAGGGCGGCCGCGGCGGGCTCGGCAACGCAGCCCTGGCCTCGGCCCGGCGCAAGGCGCCCGGCTTCGCCCTGCTCGGCGAACCCGGCGACCTGCAGGACATCGTCCTTGAGCTGAAGACCGTCGCCGACGTGGCGCTGGTCGGCTACCCGAGCGCCGGCAAGTCGTCGCTGATCTCCGTCCTCAGCGCGGCGAAGCCGAAGATCGCCGACTACCCGTTCACGACCCTGGTGCCGAACCTGGGCGTGGTCACGGCCGGCTCGACCGTCTACACGATCGCCGACGTCCCCGGCCTGATCCCGGGCGCCAGCCAGGGCAAGGGGCTGGGCCTGGAGTTCCTGCGCCACGTGGAGCGCTGCAGCGTGCTCGTGCACGTGCTGGACACGGCGACCCTGGAGTCCGACCGCGACCCCGTCTCCGACCTCGACATCATCGAGGAGGAGCTGCGGCAGTACGGCGGCCTCGACAACCGTCCGCGGATCGTCGTCCTGAACAAGATCGACGTGCCGGACGGCAAGGACCTCGCCGACATGGTCCGCCCCGACCTCGAGGCGCGCGGCTACCGCGTCTTCGAGGTGTCGGCGGTGGCGCACATGGGTCTGAAGGAGCTGTCGTACGCGCTCGCCGAACTGGTCGCCCGGGCGCGCGCCGCCAGGCCGAAGGAGGAGGCGACGCGGATCGTCATCCGGCCGAAGGCCGTGGACGACGCGGGCTTCACGGTCACCCGCGAGGACGACGGGCTGTTCCGGGTCCGCGGCGAGAAGCCCGAGCGCTGGGTGCGGCAGACCGACTTCAGCAACGACGAGGCCGTGGGCTACCTGGCCGACCGCCTCAACCGCCTCGGCGTCGAGGAGGAGTTGATGAAGGCGGGGGCCCGGTCCGGTGACGGCGTCGCCATCGGCCCCGAGGACAACGCGGTCGTCTTCGACTGGGAGCCGTCGGTCATGGCCGGCGCGGAGATGCTGGGACGGCGCGGCGAGGACCACCGCTTCGAGGCGCCCCGTCCGGCCGCGCAGCGCCGCCGCGACCGGCAGGTCGAGCGCGACGAGGCCGACCGCGACTTCGACGGTTTTGAACCGTTCTAAGAGCTGACCCGTAATCCGCGGTGGATCGGCGCGCGGCGTCGGATGCGGTGCGTCGCAAGGCGGAGGGTCGTCCTCGTACTGGGCGTATTCGGGCGATCCGGCAGCGCGGCGAGGTGCCGTAGCTGTCGTCGTGCGCCCGCCGGGGATTGCGGGACCGCCCTCAGCGGTCCGGACGAGCTCACCGGCCCGGGCAGGCACGGTCCGGCCTGCGGGCCCCCGTGTGCCGGACCGCACGTCCGGAACCGGCGCGGAGCCTGGGACCTCTTCGGGTCCCAGGCTCCTTTCAGCTCCGGTCGAGACTCAGCTCCCACCGTCTCCTCGTCATGGAGGGGCCCCCGCCGCCGGTCCGAGTTCCCCGCCCACCGGTTCGCACAGGACCGGCGCCACCCCATCCACGCGGCCCCGCAGCGAAGGCGCACCCCGGCGGTACGGCGGCGCACTCCCGGCGGTGTGCCGGTGCCGGAAGCGGGGAGCCCCGCGGGGTCGATCCCGCGGCCGGCCGGCGCCGTACCGGACGACCGGACCGGCCGGGTCGCCGTCGTGGTGGCCGACGGCCGGGACGGAGAGGGACCGGTACGGGTCCTGCGGGTCCTGGAAGCGGTTCCCGGCCTTCCCGGTGGACTTCCGCGGCCCGCGCCGGACACGGCGAATCCACCGCGCCGAAATGCCGCGGAAACTCAATGGGGAATTCCGTGGCAATGGACTTCTGGTCGCGCCGTATTCGCGACCGGTCCGTAACGGCGCGGTCATGCATATGAAGAACACGTGCAGTCCGACCTCCGGGCGGACGGATCACCGTCCCGTGCCCGGGCCGCCGCCGCTCTCGTCGCGGACGGCACCGGGTCGGCGGCGCCGCCGGGAGCCGCCGTGTGCGGGTGACAGGGACACGGACCCGCCGTCCGCCGTGCCGCTGCCGGTGGGCGGGCCGGCCGCGACGCCCCGCCCGCACCCGCGAACCGGGCGCTGCGAGGGGCGACCGGCGCGGGCGCTTCCGGGCCGGGCGTGGGCCGGAGCGAACGCGGCCGGCGCGCCCGACGCGTGGAGTAACCTCGCCGCGTCCTCGGGCGCCGTGACCCGTGGAAAGGCAGGAGTGACCGATGGGGGCCGGGTCGGTCGCGGCGGCCGGCCGGACGAACCTGCCGCGGCGGCGCCCGGTCCGGGACGGCGGCCGGAGTGCAGCGGAGCCGGACCGGGCGTGGTGCCGGGGAGGCGGAGCGGGGCGCCGGTCACGCCGAGCCGACGGCTCGTCACGCACCGCCAGAGAAGGCGTCACGTACGGCAATCGCAGGCCCTGTGGAGTTACTCACAGGAATTCCAGAGCTCTTTGTGAAGGGCTTCGCCCGCACGCCAGCACCGCAAGGTGAATGACGGGTTGCGCGCGCTTATGCGCCTGGCGTCGCTCACCTTGCACAGCGGTAACCGAAAGTGGGAGCATTTCCGAGTTCCCGTTGCCCCGAGGTAGGTCACCTGTGTCCCAGCACATAGCCAAGCCCCGTACCACCGCAGTGATCCTGGCGGGCGGTACCGGCCAGCGCGTGGGTCTGTCGATCCCCAAGCAGTTGCTGAAGATCGCCGGCAAGGCAGTCATCGAGCACACCCTGACCACCTTCGAGAAGGCGGACTCCATCGACGACGTCATCGTGCTGATGGCACCGGGCTACGTGCCCGATGTCGAGAGGATCGTGGCGAAGGCCGGGTTCCGGAAGGTCTCCCGCATCATCGAGGGCGGCGCGACGCGGAACGAGACCACCGAGCGCGCCATCGCCGCGCTCGGCGAGGGCCTCTCCGAGGGCGAGGACGCCAACGTCCTCTTCCACGACGCGGTGCGGCCGCTGCTGTCGCAGCGCGTCATCGACGACTGCGTGGCCGCCCTGGAGCGCTACCAGGCCGTCGACGTCGCCATCCCGTCCGCGGACACCATCATCGTGACCCGGACCCACGGTGAGGACGGCGAGTTCATCACCGAGATCCCGGACCGCTCCCGCCTGCGTCGCGGCCAGACGCCGCAGGCCTTCAAGCTGTCCACCATCCGCCGCGCCTACGAGGTCGCCGCCGGCGACCCCAACTTCCAGGCCACGGACGACTGCTCCGTCGTGCTCAAGTACCTGCCGAACGTGCCGATCCACGTCGTCGCGGGTGACGAGTACAACATGAAGGTGACGCAGCCCGTCGACGTCTTCATCGCCGACAAGCTCTTCCAGCTGGCCTCGACCGCCGCCCCCGAGCAGAACGGCGAGGAGGCGTACCGCGAACTGCTCACCGGCAAGACGGTCGTCATCTTCGGCGGCTCGTACGGCATCGGCAAGGACATCGCCGAACTCGCCGGGTCCTACGGCGCGCACGTCTACGCCCTGGGCCGTTCCACCACCGGCACCCACGTGGAGAACCCGGAGGAGGTCGACGACGCGCTGTCGAAGGCGTACGGGGAGACCGGGCGCATCGACTACGTCGTCAACACCGCGGGCGTGCTGCGCATCGGCAAGCTGGCCGAGACGGACAACGCCACCATCGAGGAGGCGCTGAAGGTCAACTACCTGGCCCCGGTGCAGATCGCGCGCTCGTCCTACAAGTACCTGGCCGAGACCAAGGGCCAGTTGCTGCTGTACACCTCCAGCAGCTACACCCGCGGCCGGGCCGAGTACAGCCTCTACTCCTCGACCAAGGCCGCCATGGTGAACCTCACCCAGGCGCTCTCCGACGAGTGGGCCGGCGACGGCATCCGCGTCAACTGCATCAACCCCGAGCGCACCGCCACGCCGATGCGGACCAAGGCCTTCGGCCAGGAGCCCGCGGGCACCCTGCTGTCCTCCGAGGCCGTGGCGCGCACCTCGCTCGACGTGCTGCTGTCGGAGCTGACGGGACACGTCATCGACGTCCGTCAGCAGGACCCGACGGCCGTCGCCGGCAGGGCCTCCGGCTTCGAGCAGGCGCTGGCCGGCGTGCTGGACCGACAGGACGGCGTGGCATGATCCACCACCAATAGCGGTTTGTTGTTCAGGCCTCTGTGGTTGCCCGCTGGCGGAGCTTCACAGGGGCCTGAATGCGTAGGTTTCCCCTATTCGCCCCGCACGTCCTTTTCCCGCCAAATCCACAATTCCCCCTTTTCGGCGGTTCAAGACCGTGCACTGATAAGATCGACAAAACCGGCACCCCCTCTCAGAGCAGGTTCCCCCGTGATATCCACCGCTATTCGCGTCGCCCGGGTGGGCAGCGCGGCCGAGCTGGCCGCGGCGGCCCTCATGACGCTGGGCTTCCCCTGCCTCATGCTGGCCGCGCTCCTGCCGAGCGTGTACGCCTTCGCGGCCGCGGCCGCCGTGACGTACCTGGCGGACCACTATCTGCACCGCAAGGGCAGCTATCTGATCGACCGGCTCGGCAGGATCCGCGCCGGGCTGGCGATCCGCTTCCTGATCCGGCAGCTGCTGCTGGTCCTGCTGGTGGCCCGGCTGTCCCTCTCGGACGACCTGACCTTCTACGGCGCCATCGCCTGCTTCATCGCCTTCTACGGCCTCCAGGCCCCGCAGGGCGCCCTCGCCACCCTGATCCAGCACCGCCGCACCATGCCGGTGGCCACCCGCAACGTCGACCTGGCCTCGCGCATCCGCATCCCGGACGCGCCCCCGAGGCTGCTGCTGCGCCGCTCCGGCGAGAAGATGCTCCACCTCGACCTCGCGGCCGTCGCGGGCCTGCTCGTCGCCGGTGCCACCGACTCGCCCACGGCGGGATTCGCCGGCATGGCCGTCACGCTCGGCCTGGGCGCCCTGTACGTGCTCGCCCTGGTGCCCTACGTCCGGGGCCGGAGCGTCCCGCCGAAGGCCGGCAAGGTCCTCGCCGCCCTCGGCGGCTGGCTGCGCGACTACCGGCCCGAGACGGTGCTGTACTTCTCCGGCTCCAAGGACTCCGCCTACCAGGTCAACATGTGGCTGGAGACGATGGAGCAGCTGGACACCCGGCCGCTGATCATCCTGCGCGAGCACGTCATCCTGGAGAACCTGGCGCCCACCACGGTCCCCGTCGTCTGCGTGCCGGGAGGGGTGCACCTGATGAACATGGACCTGTCCACGGTGCGCGTCACGCTCTACGCGGCGAACGTCGGCAAGAACATCCACATGCTGCGCGTGCCCACCATGAAGCACGTCTTCATCGGCCACGGCGACAGCGACAAGCTGGCCAGCGTCAACCCGTTCAGCAAGGTGTACGACGAGGTGTGGACCGCCGGCCGCGCAGGCCGCGACCGCTACGCCATCGCCGACGTCGGCGTGCGGGACGAGGACATCGTCGAGGTCGGCCGGCCGCAGCTGGCGCCGATCCAGGGCCGGCAGGGCGTGCCCGCGGGCCATGTCCCGACCGTGCTGTACGCCCCCACCTGGGAGGGCTGGGACGACAACCCGGGCAACACCTCCCTCCTCCTGGCGGGGGAGAACATCGTGCGCAGGCTCGTCCGGGCCGACCCCCCGGTCCGGGTCCTGTACAAGCCGCACCCCTTCACCGGCACCCGCAGCCCGCGCGCGAAGGCCGCGCACCAGCGGATCACCGCCCTGGTGGAGAAGGCCGCCGCCGAGCGCGCCGCCGACCCGCGCTTCGCCGCCGAGACCACCGCCCACGCCGAGGTCAAGGCGCGGGCCCAGGCGGACCTGGCGCGTATCGGGGCGCGGCTCGCCGAGCTCACCCGCAGTGCCGACGACAAGGGCGACCAGGCCCAGGCGACCCGTGACGGCCTGGTCGACCTGCCGCGGCACGAGGAGATCGCCCGGCTGCGCGCCGAGTGGAACGACGCCTACTGGCGTTCCGCCGGCAACTGGCAGCACCGCGTGATCACCGGCTCCGAGCCGCGGCTGTACGACTGCTTCAACGTCTCCGACGCGATGGTCTCCGACATCTCCAGCGTGGTCTCCGACTTCATCGCCAGCGGCAAGCCGTACGCGGTGACGGACTCCGCCGGGCTGGGCGCGGAGGAGTTCAAGCGGCAGAACACCGCCGTGCGCGCCGCGGTCATCCTCTCCAACACCGCGGCCGAGCTGGACGAACTGCTGGCCGCGGTGCGTGAGCCCGCCGCCGACCCGCTGGCCGAGGACCGTGCGGAGCTGCGGCGGTACCTGCTCGGCCCGGACGAGCCGAAGTCCATCGACCGGTTCAACGAGGCCGTCGCCCAGCTCGCCCTCAAGGCCGAGGCCCGCAACGTGAGCCAGGCGGCGCGGGCCGCGGCCGTCGGCGGACCGGCGGTACCGGCCGCGGTGCTGCCGGGGCAGCGGGTGGCGTCGGCCGGCGAGACGGACGGCGTGGTCGCGGGCTGACGCCCGGCGCCGTCGTCCGGCCGGCGCGGAAGCCCTGTCACGGACGCGAACGGCCCGGTCCCCGGAGGAGTGATCCCCCGCGGACCGGGCCGTTCGCCGTCTCCCGCCCGCCCCGTCTACAGTGTCCTGTCGGTCGCCCCTGTGATCCGCGTCACTGGGACGCACGTCCCGGGCAACCGCTCGTCGGGGGCAGCCGTCTTGCAAGGGGTGGCGGACACGGCGCCGGGGAGAACGGCCCGTGGCACCAGGGTGAACAGTGGCCGGGGGAAGCAGTGACCAGGGGGACGAGTGACGGTGACGCAACCTGATGTCAGTGTGATCATCGGGGCGTACGAGGCGATGCCGTATCTGGTGGAGTGCCTGGCCTCCGTCGAGGCACAGACCATCGATCCGGAGCGCGTCGAGGTCATCGCGGTCGACGACGGATCGACGGACGGCACCGGGGCGTGCCTGGACGAGTTCGCCGCCCGCGCGCCGATGGCCGTCTCGGTCGTCCACCAGCAGAACTCCGGCGGCCCCAGCGGCCCGCGCAACGTCGGTCTCGCCAAGGCTGCCGGCCGCTACGTCTTCTTCCTGGACGCCGACGACCGCCTCGGGCCCGAGGCCCTGGAGCGCATGGTCGCCATGGCCGACCGCAACGGCACGGACGTCGTGCTGGGCAGGGTCGAGGGGATCAACCGCAAGGCTCCCCGGTCGATGTGGGGCAGGACGCTGGAGCGCACCGACGTCCACTCCTCCAACATCAAGTTCACGCTCAGCGCCCAGAAGCTGTTCCGCCGCGAACTGCTCGAACGGCACGGGATGCGCTTCGACGAGTCGCTGTTCACCGGTGAGGACGCGCTGTTAACCATGGAGGCCTATCTGCGGGCCGACGGCGTCTCCGTGATCAGCGACTACACCTGCTACTACCTGGTCGGCCGCGACGACGGCAAGCACGTGACGAAGAGCGGCAGCTACACCTTGCGCTTCGACTCCGCACGCGCCCTGATGAAGCTGATCGCGGAGCTGGTCCCGGCGGGCTCCCGGCGGGACGGCCTCATGGTCCGCCCGTTCCTCGTGACGGTGCTTCCGCAGTTCGGGCCGGGCTTCCTGAGGAACAGCGAGGAGGTGCGCGCGAACAAACTGGCGCTGGCCAGACCGCTGATGGACGCGTACTGGAACGAGGGCGTCGCCTACCGCCTCAAGGTCCACGAACGGCTGCGCCTGCACCTGGTGGCCCGGCAGCGCCCGGACCTCCTCGTGGACGTCCTGGAGTTCATCCGGGCCAAGAAGGAGCCGACTCCCCACCTGGAGAAGCGGGGCACCCGCGCCTACCTCGGCTATCCCCACTTCCGCTCGCGACAGGCGGGCGTCCCCGACTGGGTCTACCTGGCCGAGCCGCGCGAGGCCCGCGCCGTCCCGGGCTGGCGGGAGACGCCGAGCGCGTCGTTACTGCGCCGCGGGGCCCGCAAGGTCCGGCGGATGCTGCGGCAGCGGCGGACCGCGGCGGCCTGATCGACGGCCGGTCCCGGCCCATCGCCGGTCCCGATCGACGACAGGCCCTGATCCGGCCGGTCCCGGTCCACGCGAGGCCCGGTCCCGACGGGGCCGGCCCCCAGGGAGAGCGGGCCCCACGGGACACTTCCTGCCCTACTCCCGCCCCGGCCGCAGTGCCCGGCGGATCGGCCGTCCCACCGCGCGACGCGCCCGGCGGTAGACGGACGTCGACGAACCGGACGCGGCGGTCCTGGCCGCGGTGGCGGCCTTGGCGCTCGCCCTGCTGCCGGCCAGTTCCCGCTTCAACCGGGCGTTGTCGGCGGAGAGTTCGGACACCTGCTGGTGCAGCCAGCCGAACCGGGACGCGAGCGAGGCGAGATCGGTGTCGTTCCAGGGGCGGATGCCCGGCGGGAAGGACAGCGACCGCAGGCGTTCCTCGAAGGCCGCGCCGCCGTCGCCGTGCGTGAAGGTGTTCTCCAGCCCGTTCTTGTCCAGGAACGCCGTGAAACGCTCGAAGCGCTCCCGGTGGCCGCCGGTCAGCGCGCCGAAGTCGGCCTCCTCGTACAGCAGGGCCGGGTCGATGTCGGCAGGCGTCCTGTCGAGCCGCCGGTGCGGGATGCCGAAGTAGCGGCAGAGCTCCAGCGTCCGCGAGTCGCCGCACAGCACGGTCGCCGGCGTGCCCGCGAGCAGCGCCGCGATGTTGCCGTGGATGCGCGAGCCGAACGAGAAGTCGAACTCCCGCAGGTCGTCGATCCAGGTCACCGGGTCGATGTACACGCGGACCTTGTCCTCGCGGTACATCGGGTGGTCCGGGTGCGTGGGCATCAGGGTGACCCGGCCCGCCGGGGAGTCCACGTCCCGCCAGTGCAACTGCCGTGCGTCGGTGGTGTTCTGGCCGATGTAGCGCAGGTGCGGGTAGTGCGCGTGGGTGCGGGTGATGATCCTGTGCAGCCCTCCGCGCACCGCGCTGTGCGAGCCGTTGACCGCGATCCGGGATTCGGGGGTCAGCGCCGCCGCCCGCTTGTCCACGGTGAGCTCCGGGCCGTGGAGGAACATCGACGGGCAGCCGATCACCTCGACGTCCCGGAAGCCCATGTCGTTCAGATAGCGCTCGGTGAACTCGCCGCGCACCCCGATGGACGCGCTGTGGTCCAGCACCGCGGCGCAGAAGTCGCGCACGCTGGTCTCCATGACCTTCAGCCGCGCCGGGTCGTACTCCACACCGCTCTGCGCGCCGACGCCCAGGACCACCACCGGGATCCTGAGCTTCCTGATCAGCCGCGTCAGACGCTTCAGGGCCGGCTCGAACGACGGCCGGAAGGCGTTGGCGAGCGGTATGACGAAGGCGTCGTACTCCTCGTTGATCCGGCCCGCCGCCGACACCTCCGTCCGCATGCCGTTCGAGACGACCTCGGCGCCCGGCGTGGTGAGGATCTTGTGGGCGGCGTCGCTGAAGATCAGGTTGCCGGAGTTGGTCGCGACGACGTCCCGGTGGATGGCCTCTTCGAGGGGGACGACGTCGAACGGGCTCTTGCCCGATCGGAGGAGTATGCGCTTGTGGACGGTAGGTGGCACGCCGCTCACCATAAGTTTGTTCGTTCTTTGATTTCTATGCGGAACCCGCACAATCTTTTTGCCGTGCGCGTTTCGTGAGCGAACAGTTACGTGCCCGCTACATGGGTGCACGGGTTCTCGCCTTTCGCCCGCATCGTCCGGGTGGTGGACCGGCGCGCGGCGGGCCATCCGCTTCGCGTAGATTCGGGCGGAGCGGGGCGGTCGGAATCCGGGCGAGGGGACGAGCGGCAAGGTGGCTGGAGCAAGGCAGGACGTGGGCGAGGCGCGCAGGGTCGTCGTGAAGGTGGGGTCCTCGTCGCTGACCACCGCCGCGGGCGGCCTGGACGCCGACCGCGTGGACGCCCTCGTCGACGTGCTGGCCAAGAGCCGGAGCGACCGCGCCAGGGAGATCGTCCTGGTCTCCTCGGGCGCCATCGCCGCCGGACTCGCTCCGCTGGGACTGCGCCGTCGCCCCAGGGACCTGGCCCGGCAGCAGGCGGCCGCGAGCGTGGGCCAGGGGCTGCTGGTGGCCCGCTACACCGCCTCCTTCGCCCGCTACGGCGTCCGCGTCGGGCAGGTTCTCCTGACGTCCGACGACATGAGCCGCCGCGCGCACCACCGCAACGCCTCCCGCACGCTCGACGAGCTGCTGGCGATGGGCGCCCTGCCGGTCGTCAACGAGAACGACACCGTCGCCACGGACGAGATCCGCTTCGGCGACAACGACCGGCTGGCCGCGCTGGTCGCCCATCTCGTCCGCGCCGACCTGCTGGTGCTGCTGTCCGACGTGGACGGCGTGTACGACGGGGACCCGAGCCGCCCGGGCACCTCGCGGATAGCGGAGGTACGCGGGCCGGCGGACCTGGCGCACGTCGAGATCGGCAGCGCGGGCAAGGCCGGCGTGGGCACCGGCGGCATGGTCACCAAGGTCGAGGCGGCGGCGATCGCGGCGGCGGCAGGCGTGCCCGTCGTGCTGACCAGCGCGGTGCACGCCGCCGACGCCCTGTCCGGCGGTGACACCGGCACCTACTTCCACCCCACCGGCAAGCGCTCCGCCGACCGGCTGCTGTGGCTGCAGCACGCCTCCGCACCGCAGGGCGCCCTCACCCTCGACGACGGGGCGGTGCGCGCGGTCGTGGAGCGCCGCAAGTCGCTGCTGCCGGCCGGGATCGCCGCCGTCGACGGGGAGTTCACCGCCGGCGACCCGGTCGAGCTGCGGGACGCCTCGGGGTGCGCCGTGGCCCGCGGGCTCGTCAACTTCGACGCCAAGGAGATCCCCCTGCTGATCGGCCGTTCGACCCGCGAGCTGGCCCGCGAACTCGGGCCGGCCTACGAACGCGAGGTCGTGCACCGGGACGACCTGGTGATCCTGCGGCCGTAATGGGCCGAATCGTCCGCGGGCCGGGACCGTGAAGGCGGGGACGTTCCGCAAAACCGCCCCACGGAGCCTTGCGGCCTGCTGCACTTTGTGTCGGGGGACCGATTCCGCACGAGACCGCGAGCACTGCGTAAAGGAGGCCGTCGTGAGACGAGTGCGCCCTGGGGCGGCGTCCCGCGGTGGTGCCGGCGGGTCCCCCTCCCGTGCGGCCGGTGAGGAGCGCGCCCTGACCAGCGTGGCGGCCGGCGACCGTTACGAGGAGCCCCGGGACCTGCCCCGGCTGTGGCACATCACCCTCAGCGTCTCCGGCAGCCAGGCCCCGCTGCACGAGGTGCGGCGCGGCCTGGAACAGCTCGCCCACGACCACCCCTTCCTGCTGACCAGCCGCTACGCGGGCGACCACGCCGAGATCCGCTACTGGGAGGAGGCGCGCGACCTGCACGACGCGGCCGCCGTCGCCCTGCGGCTGTGGGGCGAACACCGGCACAGCGCACGGCTGCCGCCCTGGGAGATCGTCGGTCTGGAGGTCATCGACCGAGAGACCTACCACCAGCGCCTCGCGGAGGGCTACGGCCCGCCGCCGGCGACCCCCGTGGGCGTCCATCCGTACTGAGGGCCCGCGACCGGGTTCTCCAGGGACAGGGACGGAAGTGCGGAAACGGTGCCGGGCTCCGGTCGGGTTCCGGGGCGCCGCCCAGCGTTCCGCCGCGTCCTACCGTCCTCGCTGTCCTTGACGTCCTCGTACCCGCCCCCGATCCCGGGCACACGACGCACCGGGCCGTCCCGGCCCGGGCCCGTCCGCCGGGCCCGGACCGGCCCGGCGGACGGGCCCGGGCCTCGGAACGCTCCGCGGACGCGCCCCGGCCGCGCACTACCCTTCCCTCATGACCACGCTCTCGCCGTACGACTCGATGTCCCCGGTCACCCAGGCCGCCTACCGCGCCAAGGCCGCCGCCGCCGACCTCGCCCCGCTGCCGCGCGTGGACAAGGACGACGCGCTGCTCGCCGTCGCGGACGCCCTGGAGGTCCGGACGAGTGAGATCGTCGAGGCCAACGCCCAGGACGTCGCCAGGGCCCGCGAGGCCGGCACCAGCGAGTCCGTCGTCGACCGGCTCACCCTCACCCCGGAGCGGGTCCGCGCGATCGCCTCGGACGTACGCGACGTCGTGGCCCTGCCCGACCCGGTCGGTGAGGTGGTCCGCGGCTCCACGCTGCCGAACGGCATGGACCTGCGCCAGGTCCGCGTGCCCCTCGGCGTGGTCGGCATCATCTACGAGGCCCGCCCGAACGTCACGGTGGACGCCGCGGCGCTGTGCCTGAAGTCCGGCAACGCCGTCCTGCTGCGCGGTTCGGCCTCCGCCTACGCGTCGAACACCGCCCTCGTCCGGGTGATCCGGGACGCTGTCGGCGGCGCGGGCCTGCCCGCGGACGCCGTGCAGCTGGTGCCGGGCGAGAGCCGGGAGAGCGTGCGCGAGCTGATGCGCGCCCGCGGCCTGGTGGACGTGCTCATCCCGCGCGGCGGCGCCTCGCTGATCCGGACGGTCGTCAACGAGTCCACGGTCCCGGTGATCGAGACCGGCACCGGCAACTGCCACGTCTACGTCGACGCGACGGCCGACCTCGACATGGCCGTGGACATCCTGGTCAACTCCAAGGCGCAGCGGGTCAGCGTCTGCAACACCGCGGAGACCGTGCTGGTCCACCAGGACATCGCCGCCGAGTTCCTGCCGCGCGCCCTCGACGCGCTCGCCGAGGCCGGCGTGACCGTCCACGCCGACGAGCGGGTCATGGCGTATGCCAAGGACTCCAGGGCGACCGTCGTCGAGGCCACGCCCGAGGACTGGGAGACCGAGTACCTCTCGTACGACATCGCCGCCGCCGTCGTCGACTCGCTCGACAAGGCCGTCGAGCACATCCGGCTGTGGAGCTCCGGCCACACCGAGGCGATCGTCACCACCTCGCAGCAGGCGGCCCGCCGGTTCACCCAGCTGGTCGATTCCACGACGATCGCCGTGAACGCCTCCACCCGCTTCACCGACGGCAGCCAGTTCGGCTTCGGCGCCGAGATCGGCATCTCCACGCAGAAGCTGCACGCCCGCGGCCCGATGGGCCTGCCGGAACTGACCAGCACCAAGTACATCCTCACCGGGGACGGGCACACCCGGCGCTGAGCCGCCGCAGCGCACCCGCGGCGCGGCGGTCCGGCGGGCACCGGCGGGCGGACCGCCGCACCCGCGCACATCCCTCCGGCACGTACCGCCCGGATGGACCGACCCGGGGGAGGACCGTCTCAGCAGGCGGATGAATGTCCATACCGTCTGCCCAAATTGATCCCTCAGGTCTACTCTGGATCCGTGCCGGAGGACGTGGGGGGCACGCCGTTCCCTGACGGCTGGGAGCCCGACGACGACCACGACCGCGGAGTGTCGGACGAAGAGTTCGCCTCCGTGGTTCTCGACGAGGCCTTCGTGCGGGCGGCCGTGATCCACGAGCCGACCGCCGTCGAACGCCTCCTGGCCGCCGCGCAGGCCAGAGCCGAGGCCTCCGAGGCGGAGTCCCGCCGGGCGCACGCCACCGGCGAGCGCTACGGCACCGACTTCGGTCACAGCCACGAGTTCGACCCCTTCGACGACGCCGACGACTTCGAGCGCCGCCACGGATTCCCCGGGGCGTACGGCAGACAGGTCCGCTGGCACCGTCCAGTCGCCTGGATGCTCGCCGTCGTGATGGGCGTCGGCATGGTCGCGCTGGCCTTCGTCGCGGTCTACCACGGGGATCCTTCGGGCAACGACCGGGAGCAGGCCCCGCCGCCCGCCTCCACCGGCCCGGAGCAGGGCGGCGCGGCGGTTCCGCCGGCCTCCGCCGACCCCGCGCAACCGCCCGTCCCGGCGGTTCCGCACACCCCCTGAGAGTCCTCGGCGGCCCTGGCGGGAATCGTCTGAACTTGTCGTGTACCAGCGACGTTTACCGAGGCGCAGGGCGACCTACTCTGATGATATGGGAGGGCCCGGAGACCCGCCTGAGGGAACACCCGAAGGCGGCCGCGGCGGCGCGGAGGACGAGTACCGATCCGTCGTCTTCGACGAGTCGTTCGTCCGTGCTGCCCGGCTCCAGGAGTACTCAGCGCAGGAACGGATGACCGACCACACCCCGGCCGTACGCCGGCGTCCCCCGCTGCACCGCGGGCTGTCCCGGCACGTCCTGATCCTCGTCCTGCTGATCGCCATGGCCTTCGGCACCGCGGTCTACATGGGCGTGCGGCACCCCTACCCGGCCGCGCAGGCCGGGCAGCCCGCCGAGTCGCTGCGCATGTCCGTCGTCCCGCTCGCCCCGCAGGGGCGGGTGCCCGGGACGGCGGACCCGGCGTACCTGTACGCGCACAGCCCCGCCGCGCAGTTCGCGGTGGGTGCCGAGGGAATCCCGCTGCCCGCCGTCCGGCGCACCGCGCACTTCGCGGAGAGCCAGGTCGTCGCCGCCCTGACCACCGCCAAGGACTACCTCGTCGAATCCTCCCTCGACCCCCAGGTCCTCCTCGGCGGCCAGGTCTACGTCGTGCGGGCGCTGATCGGGCCTGGCCAGCTCCGCCAGTTCCAGCAGAGCTTCGAACGGCCCGCCGCCGACGGCCGGCACGCGCCCACCGGGTGGCTGGTCCGCTTCGACCCCGCCCGGGCCGAACTGGCCGACCGCGGGATCCGGGTGCAGGGCACGCTGCACGCCACCGAGGCCGACGCCTCCACCTTGGAGGTCACCTCGGACCACACCTTCGTCTACGCGCTGCGGCCGGCCGGTTCCGGCGGCACGGGGCGGGCCTCGCTGTTCACCGTCCGGCGCGAGCTGCGGTTCCGGTTCGACCGCGACGATCTGCGCCTGCACCAGGTCGAACTGGTCTCCTCCTCCGTCCAGGCGGGGCCGCTCTCCTGCGCCGAGGACGCGGCGAACCGGCTGCGGCCGCTCCTGGCCGGCCAGAGCGCCGGGGCGGGCGGCCCGGCCGGAACGGACCCGTACGCGAGGAACGGCGTGACGGCGCTGTGCGGCTCGCTGGCGGCGGGCGCCCAGCCGAGGGTCTGAACGGCCCCCGGGCTCAGCCCTCGTCTTCCGGGCTCAGCCCTCGTCTCCCGGCGGGGTGCCGTTCGTGCCCGGCGGCGGGCCCTCCTGCGGCGGCGTGTCCCCGGGCCCGCCGCCCTTCGGCGGCGCCGAGCCCGTGAAGCCGGCGAAGCCGCGCCGGACCCGGCCGCCCAGGTCCCCGGCCCCGCCCGCGAGGTCGGTGACCAGCTTCATCAGCGGGTCCTTGGAGTTCCTCACCTGGCCGGCGTAGTGCGCGGCCGAGTCGCGGAAGGAGTCGCCCACCCCGGCGTCCTTGTCCTCGCTGCGCCGCGGGTAGTGCCCGTCCATGATCCGCTGGTGGTCGCGGGACTCGGCCCACCTCTTCAGCTCGGCCGCGCGCACGGCGGCGAAGGGGTGGCTGCGCGGCAGCACGTTGAGAATCTTCAGCACCGAGTCACGCAGGTCGCCCCCGGCCTCGTACTCCTCGGCCTGCTCCAGGAACGCGTCCACGTTCATCTCGTGCAGGTGGTTGCCGCCCGCCAGTTTCATCAGGCCGCGCAGCGACGCACGCAGGTCCTGCCCGACCAGCAGCCCGGCCCGGTCGGCGGACAGTTCGGACTTGCGGAACCACTCGCGCAGCGCCGTCACGATGCCCATCACCGCCAGGTTGCCCAGCGGGATCCAGGCCACCCGGACGGCGAGCTGGGTCAGGAACAGCAGCACCGTGCGGTACACGGCGTGCCCGGACAGGGCGTGCCCCACCTCGTGCCCGACGACCGCCCGCATCTCCTCCTCGTCGAGCAGTTCGACCAGGCCCGTGGTGACCACGATGACCGGCTCGTCCAGGCCGACGCACATCGCGTTGGGCCGGGGGTCCTGGGTGACGTACATCTGCGGGACCGTGTCCAGGTCCAGGATGTAGCAGGCGTCCCTCAGCATGACGTTCAGGTGGGCGAACTGCTGGTCGGACACGCGCACCGAGTCGGACAGGAACAGCAGCCGCAGACTGCGCTCGGGCAGCAGACCGCTGAGGGCCTTGAACACCGCGTCGAAGCCGCTCAGCCGGCGCAGCGCGACCAGGGCGGACCGGTCGGCGGGGTGCTCGTACGCGCGTGAGGAGATGCCCGGGAAGCGCCTGCGCTGCCTGCCCGGCGAGCGTTCGTGCCGGTCCGTCCCACGGCCGTCGTCAGACATGTCGTCCCCCATACGTCTGTGTGCCCGGTGTGCCCCCGAGGCATCGCCCACCCTAAGCGGAGTTACCGTGGTCGGGCAGTACAGCGAAGGAGTCCCGCCATGGAGAGCCGACCCGCAGCCGCCTGGCTTGTCGACGCCGCTGACGCGGCCGCCCGGGACCAGGGGTCGGGCTACCTGCTCCGGGTCGTCCTGATCGTGATGGTGGTGGGCTGTGTGCTCACCGGGTGGTTCCTGCTGCGCGGGTACCGTCAGAAGGACGACTGAGGCGCCGGGACGGTTCCCACGGCGGAGTCGGCGTGATCGGCCGGTGGGCCGCCGCTTACGATGGGCCGACATCTTTATCCCGCCCACACCCGTTAGGTCCTGCCGAAGATGAGCTTCCACAGTGCCGCAGCCCAGTTGGTCACCCTTGCCGCCGAGGGCGAGGAGCACGGCGGCAACCACGAGAGCCTGAGCCCGTTCGTCACGGGCGGCTGCGCGTTCCTCATCCTGCTGCTCCTGTTGTGGATCACCACCCGCTTCAACCGCGACCGCTGAGCCGCGGCGGCGCCGTTCCGGACGGTCCCGGGGGTCCGTCGGCCGACGCGTTCATGCCGGGCCGGTAGGGTCTGCACGCATGGGAGAGCAGGACATGCCTACCGGTCCGGCGAGTGACCAGGTGAAGCGCCCGGAGCGGGGACCCGGCAGCGGCCCGTCGACGCCGGGCAAGCGCCGCCTCGGTGTCATGGGCGGAACGTTCGACCCGATCCACCACGGGCACCTGGTGGCGGCCAGCGAGGTCGCCGCCCAGTTCCACCTGGACGAGGTCGTCTTCGTCCCGACGGGGCAGCCGTGGCAGAAGAGCCACCGCGCCGTCTCCCCGGCCGAGGACCGGTACCTGATGACGGTGATCGCGACCGCCGAGAACCCGCAGTTCTCCGTGAGCCGCATCGACATCGACCGCGGCGGCCCCACCTACACCGTGGACACCCTGCGCGACCTGCGCGCGCTCAACCCGGACACCGACCTGTTCTTCATCACCGGCGCCGACGCCCTCGGCCAGATCCTCACCTGGCGGGACTCCGAGGAGCTGTTCTCCCTGGCCCACTTCATCGGCGTCACCCGGCCCGGCCACCACCTGAGCGACCCGGGACTGCCCGAGGGCGGCGTCTCCCTCGTCGAGGTGCCCGCCCTCGCCATCTCGTCCACCGACTGCCGTGCGAGAGTCGCCGCCGGCGACCCCGTCTGGTACCTGGTGCCGGACGGCGTCGTGCGCTACATCGACAAGCGACAGCTGTACCGCGGCGAGTGAGTCGGGAGGGGGACAGGTGAACGACCGATACGACGCCGGCTACGGGGGCGACCAGTACGAGCTCGTCGGCTACGACGAGTACGGGCAGCCCGTGTACCGGCACATCCCGGCGCAGCAGGCCCCGCAGCAGGCCTATGACGCCTACGGCCGGCCGTACGGGCAGCAGGACCCCTACGACCCGTACGCGACGGGCGGGCAGCAGCAGTCCGCGCCGTACGCGACGGGCGGGCAGCAGCAGTCCGCGCCGTACGCGACGGGCGGGCAGCAGTCCGCGCCGTCCCACGACGGCTACGACACCGGCCGCCAGGCGCCCGTGCCTCCCTACGACCCCTACGGCTCCGAGCGCACTGACGGCACCTACGGCTCCCGGAGCGCTCACGGCACCTACGGGTCCGGTCGGCCGGAGGCCCCCGGCGCGGGGCCGGCGGCGCCCTACGACGCCTACGGCCGTACCGAGGCCCCCGGCCTGCGGTCCGGGGACGCAGCGACGGCCCCGCGCATCCCGCAGCAGGCCCGCCCGGCGGAGCAGGAGCCGGACCGGGGGACCGGGGACCGGGAGTACCACACCGAGCAGTTCGCCTTCGTCGAGGAACCGGACGACCACTCCGAGGACGTCATCGACTGGCTGAAGTTCACGGAGAACCGCACCGAGCGCCGCGAGGAGGCCCGCCGCCGGGCCCGCGGCCGCGTCGTCGCCCTGGTCGTCGTGCTGGCGCTGGCGGCGGCCGGCGGTGTCGGCTATCTCTGGTACGCCGGGAAGCTGCCCGGAGTGTCGTCCTCCGGCGGGAGAACCGGCACCGCCACCCCCGCGGCCGCCCAGAAACGCGACGTGATCGTCGTCCACCTGCACAACACCGTCAAGGGCGGCACCTCGACGGCGCTGCTCGTCGACAACACCACCACGCGGCAGGGCACCACCGTCCTGCTGCCCAACACGCTCGCCCTGACCTCCGACGACGGCAGCGGCACGACCCTCGCCGAGTCGGTCGACGACGACGGCTCGGCCGGCACCCGGGACCAGCTCGACACCGTCCTCGGCACCAGCATCCAGGGCACGTGGCGGCTGGACACCCCCTACTTGCAGAACCTCGTCGACCTGGTCGGCGGCATCGAGGTGGACACGGACACCGACGTGCCCGACCCGGACGCGAAGAAGCAGGGCACCGCCCCCCTCGTCCACCGGGGCGAGGACCAGACGCTCAGCGGCAGGATGGCCGTCGCCTACGCCACCCACCGTGCCTCCGGGGAGTCGGCGAACGCCCAGCTGCAGCGGTTCGGCCAGGTCATGCAGGGCGTGCTGCGCAAGATCTCCTCCGACCCGCAGGCCGCCACCGTCACCGTGCAGACACTGGCGCAGATCCTCGACCCCTCACTCACCGACAAGGACCTCGGCACCTTCCTGGCCAAGCTCGCCGACCTCGCCAAGGGCGGCGACTACAGGACGGCGCTGCTGCCGGTGCAGAACGACGGCAGGCTCAGCGCGCAGACCAGCGAAAGCGTCGTGAAGGACGTCCTCGGCGGCACCGCGAGGAGCCCCGAGCAGTCGACGGCCGTCCGGGTGTCCGTGCAGAACGCCGGCGGCGGCGAGGACCGTACCGACAAGGCCCGCGTCGCCCTGCTGAACGGCGGTTTCACCTTCATCGAGGCCGGCACGGCGTCCGAGGTGCGGCAGACCTCGAAGGTCCTCTACGCCGACGCCGCCGGCAAGGAGAACGCCACCGAGGTCGCCAAGACCCTCGGTCTGCCCGCCGGGTCCGTCGCCCAGGGCAAGGTCACCTCGAACGCCGACGTGTCGGTCGTCCTCGGCCGGGACTACGACCCGGCGTCCTGACGGGACCTGCGGGAGGCCGCCCGGTGCGGCGGGCTCCCGCAGGCCGGTGCTCCGCGGGACGGGCCCCGCGGTGGTGGGGTCCGGGCGGCGCCGGCCCCTGATCGCTTCGACGGGTGGGGCGTGCCCGGCGGTCCGTGAGACCCTTGACATCAAGTGACCACCGACGGAAAGCCTGGCAGTGACCGCAACCGACCGCTCCCTCGAACTCCTCGACACCGCCGCCCAGGCGGCCGCCGACAAGCTCGCGCACGACATCATCGCCTACGACGTCAGCGACGTGCTGTCGATCACGGACGCCTTCCTGCTCGCCTCCGCTCCCAACGACCGCCAGGTCAAGGCGATCGTCGACGAGATCGAGGAGCGGCTGCTGAAGGAGCGCGGCGCCAAGCCGGTGCGCCGCGAAGGCGACCGCGAGGCCCGCTGGATCCTGCTCGACTACGTGGACATCGTCGTCCACGTCCAGCACAGCGAGGAGCGCGTCTTCTACGCGCTCGAGCGGCTGTGGAAGGACTGCCCCGAGGTCGAGCTGCCCGAGGACGCGAAGGCCACCCGCGGCAAGGCCGAGGAGCACGCCCGGCAGCAGGCCGCAGGGGAGGCGGCGGAGCCGGACGGTGCCTGGTGAGCAGCGGCGCCGGTGACGGGACCGGCCGGGGCCGCCGCATCATCCTGTGGCGGCACGGCCAGACGTCCTGGAACGTGGAGCGCCGCTTTCAGGGCACCACGGACGTGGAGCTGACCGAGACCGGCATCGGGCAGGCCCGCCGCGCCGCCCGGCTGCTGGCGTCCCTGGGACCGGACGCGATCGTCTCCTCGGACCTGTTGCGGGCCCGGCGGACGGCCGCCGAACTGGCCGCGCTCACCGGTCTGGACGTCGCCCAGGACGAGGGCCTGCGGGAGACCTACGCAGGCGTCTGGCAGGGGCTGACGCACGAGGAGATCATCGCCCGGTACGGCGAGGAGTACACCGCGTGGAAGCGCGGTGAGCCCGTGCGCCGCGGCGGCGGCGAACTCGAGACCGAGGTCGCCGACCGCGCGGCTCCCGTCGTGCTGCGGCACCTCGAGAAGCTGCCCGACGACGGCACGCTGGTCGTGGTCAGCCACGGCGGCACGATCCGCACGACGATCGGGCGCCTGCTCGGCCTGGAGGCCCGGCACTGGGAGAGCCTGGGCGGCCTGTCCAACTGCTGCTGGTCCGTCCTCGGCGAGGGCGCCCGCGGCTGGCGGCTGCTGGAGCACAACGCCGGCACCCTGCCCGAGCCGGTCCTCGGCGACGACGACTGAGCCGTCCCGGGGCGACCCGGGACCCCGGATTTCACTTTCCGGCAGGTCGCAGGCTAAAGTTCTTCTTGTTCGCCCCGCCGAGCGGGGCGAGAGACCATGCGGCTCAGCCGCGTGGGACGAGGGGCTATAGCTCAGTTGGTAGAGCGCCTGCATGGCATGCAGGAGGTCAGGAGTTCAATTCTCCTTAGCTCCACGGACGACTCGCTGTCGAGCCGTCAGAGATCCGATCAGAATAATCCCGTCCCGGCAGGGGCGGGATTTTCTGTTGCCCGGCGAGGGGGCGCGGCGCGGCTCCGCGCGCGAGCACGCTGGTTCCTGACCGGCTTGAGTCACTCGGGGGCCCGGGGGCGTATACCTCTGCGCAGGCGCTCTCGGCGTGCGTGTACGCGCTGGCCGGGACGGCGACGGCGGGTGCCGTGGCCGGACTGGTACCGAGGCGTCGCTGACCGTATCGGCCCGGCCGTGGCAGAATCAAACGGCCGGAAGGGGGCGCGGCCCGACGGGAGGGAGTAGCGATGCCTGCCAGCATCCTCGTGGAGGTCGACCGCCTCCACGACGGGGCGTTGACACGGGACACGGTCACCCGCCTCAGCTGCCCCTCCTGCGGTTCCCTCCACGTGGCGCAAGTCCTCGGCGACAACGGCGGGATCTCGTACGTGTGCACGGCCTGCGGCCACAGCTGGAGCTGATCGATGGGTGCCCACAGGCGGAAGTGCGACTGGTGCGGCAGCGGCACGCCGATCGTCCGGGACATGGAGCCGGTCAACCCCGACTACCAGTACTGGTGCGAGGAGTGCGCGCGGGCGCTGATCATAAAGGGCGACCCCATCGAGACGTACCGCGAACTGGAGGGCGAGCCGATCTACGGCCGCCTCCTGGAGGAGCACTGCACACTCAAGCGGTTCTATTCGTTCGTCACGGCGTGATCGGGCCGGCCCCCTGCGAGGGGGCCCGGCGGCCTGTGTTCGTCCGGGCGTACTTGCCGAATTTTCCGGCCTTCCTGACATATCGGACACAACGGAAAGCGATTTGGTGTGGCACCCCTGGGACCGTGTAATGTTGGCGTCGCCGCCGGGGGAACCGGGCGGCACGGTGAGAATGCGGCTCCGCCGCACTGACCGCGAGGGGCTATAGCTCAGTTGGTAGAGCGCCTGCATGGCATGCAGGAGGTCAGGAGTTCAATTCTCCTTAGCTCCACAGAAACGAAGGCGGGTCATCCGATCGGATGACCCGCCTTCGGCGTTTCACCGGTGACGAGCGCCCAGCGGGTGCCGGACCGGGACGGCAGGTGCGGAGTCCGGACGGCGGGCGCGGGGCTTCGTACGGCGGTGCGGGGGCCGGACTGGGGGCGCGGGACTCCGTACGGCGGTGCGAGGCCCGGACTCGGGGCGCGGGACTCCGTACGGCGGTGCGGGGCCCGGACTGGGGGCGCGGGACTCCGCGCGGCGGTGCGGGGCCCGGACTGGGGGCGCGGGACTCCGTACGGCGGTGCGAGGCCCGGACTCGGGGCGCGGGACTCCGTACGGCGGTGCGGGGCCCGGACGGCCGACGGCGGGGCGCCCCCGATGGGCGGCCCGCCGTTCGCCGTGTGTTCAGCGGCCGAGGGCCCGGCGGCCGCGGCCCTGGGAGAGGACCGGCAGGTTCCGCGAGGGTGCCTGCGCGCGCGTGTCCTCCTCCAGGCGCAGGGCCAGCGCCGGGCAGCGGCGCACCGCGCGCAGCGCCTTCTGCTCCGCGTACCGCGGCACCTGCGCCTGGGCGACGGTCGGGAAGCCGTCGGCGCCCAGTTCGAAGACCTCCGGAAGGATGTCCGCGCACAGGCCGTGGCCCCGGCACAGCGTCCAGTCGACGTAGATCTTCTGGCGGCTGGGACCGGTCTCCTCCGCCTCGGCGCCGCCGGGGATCCCCGTCGGTGCCCTGCCGCCCTCGAACAGGGGCAGGACGCCCTGCACGGGCCGGCCGCAGCCGTTGCCGAGGACATGGGCGGCGAGGTCGTCCGTGAAGGCCTTGACGGTCGACTCCAGGAACATCGCGGAGCCGTCCGGGTGCGAGCACGCCCCGCGCCTCTTGACGTTCCGGGCGACCTGCTTCAGTGCCTCGAGGGCGGCCGGTCCGCCGCCGTTCAGGATGTCCTCAAGACCGCGCGCGGCGGCCGGAAGGCCGAGGTAGCAGGGGCCGCACTGGCCGGCGCTCTCCTCGGCCAGCCACTTGGCGACCTGGAGCGACTCGCCCAGCGGGCAGGTCTCCTGAGTGATCGGCAGGATCGCCCCCGCGCCGAGCGAACCGCCCACCGCGTCCAGCGAGTTGCGCGAGACGATCGCCTCGTTCACGGTCGCCGCGTCGATCCACTTGCCGTGGTAGCCACCGGTCAGCACGCCCTGCGGCACCGGCGGAGCGCCGGCCAGCTGCAGGACGTAGCGCAGGGGCACACCGGTGGGCACCTCGATCACCATGGGGCGGGCGACCGCGCCGGACACCGTGAGCATCACGGTGCCCGGCTCGTCGTACAGACCGGTGTTGCCGTAGCGCTCCGGGCCGATGCGCGCGGCGATCGCCAGCTGGGCGAACGTCTCGGCGTTGGACAGCAGCGTCGGCGCGCCGCCCACACCGTTCTGCGAGGCGCTGACCTTGCGGCCCGGCGGGATCGCCGGGCCGCCGTCGATGGAGCGGATCAGCGACGCGGCGGCGCCGGTGACCATGCGCACCGGGTTGCGCTGCACCCGGGCGCGAAGGGCCGACCGGCGCCCGTTGCTCAGGCCGCGCTCGGCGAGCGCGGCCTCCATGGAGCGCTGGGTGGACTCCCGGGTGACGCCGACCACCAGCGTGCGGGCGCCGAGCGCCTCCGCGCACAGCAGGGCGCCGTCCAGGATGAGGTGCGGGGCACGGTTGATCAGCACCGTGTCCTTGCGGCAGGCCGGCTCGTCCTCGCTTCCGTTGACGACGACGACCGGCCGCACGCCGCGGCGGATCGCCGACTCGGCGACCGACCGCAGCTTCTTGTGGAAGGGGAAGCCCGCGCCGCCGCGGCCCCTGAGGTTGATGGCCTCGGCGAGCTGCGCGAGCTGCTCGCCGCCCATCGGTTCGAGCGGCCCGTGCACCTTCAGGTGCATGGGCAGATCGAGTCGTTCGACAAGGTCGAAGCCCGACGTGAGCTGGGGAAGGCCGACCACGCGGACTTCTGGGACGTCGGGCAGGGCCTCGTTCACCTATAGCCTCCGGAAGGCATGTTCCAAGGTTCGCCCGAACCCGGTCCGTCGAAGGACGCACCGGGGGGTGTTTCTGTGGCGGGACCGCTGTTGTACGTGTCGTTCGAGTTGTACGTGCCGTACAGCGGGTTCGTCTCACCGGTGTCGTACACGTCACGTCCGCCGTACCCGCCCGCGCCCGGATTGTTGTAGGCGGGGATGGTGTATCCCGTGTCGGCCATGGGGTCGTAGGACGACCGGGGCGCCTCGCCGACGGGCGGCGGGGAGGGGATCGGCCAGCTGCCGGACGTGGCGCCGGTGCTGTCCATCCGCGGCATCGTCTCCGTGGCCTGCAGGTCCAGCGGCAGGTCCAGGCGCGCGGTCCGGTCGGCGGTGAACGGCTGCCCGGCGGGCGGCGTCGAGACGGCCCGGTAGGCCGCGGCGAAGCCGGAGGGTGCGGGCTCCGCGACGGCGGCGGCCGGAGCCCCGTAGGACGCGGCGGGCCCCGGGACGCGGGGGAGCGACCCCGTGGAGCCGGCGGCCGAGGACCGGGCCGCCCGAGCTCCCTCGTAGCCCGGCAGGGGGGAGTCCGCCGCCCTGGCCCGGCTCGCGTCCAGGTCGTCGAGACCGGGCCGTTCCCCACTGCCCAGCAGCGTGACCAGGCGGTCGGCGACCCGGCGCTTGACCGGGCGCGGCGCCGAGCGCAGCGCCAGGGCCCCCATGACGCCGAGCAGGGACAGGCCGTAGAGGATCACGAAGATCGGCTTGGCCTGGCGGCCGGCGTACAGGCCGTGGACCAGCGCCGCGCCCCAGGCCGGGTAGGCCAGCATGTGCATCGCCCGCCAGCGGGCCGCCACCGGGGCCGGGGAGGCGAAGTTGCTGCGCAGCGCGCCGGTGATGCCCACGAAGACCATCAGCAGGCCGGCCACCGAGCCCAGCCCGATCAGGCCGCCGATGCCGGTGACCCCGAGGGAGAAGGGGACGACCGCGGCGATCAGCTGGGTGTGGTCCAGGGCGATCTTGGTGGTGATGTGCAGCAGCAGGAACGCGATCGAGGCGACCGCCGTCGTGCGGTGCACGGCCTGGCCCACGATCCGCTGGCGCGTGTTGAGGAAGATCCGGTCCTGGGCGACCAGTCCCCAGATGACCGAGCAGCTCAGGGAGACGAGGGAGAGGACGCCCGCGCCGAAGTTGAGGAAGTCCTGGGCGCGGTCACCTCCGACGAGCACGATCACGGGTATGAGGAGCAGGACGACAGCCGACGCCACCCCGTAGGCCGAACGGCCGGGTTTGGGGAGCGTGCTGTTACTGCGACGAGCGTTCATGGGGGCAACTCCGAGCGGTGATGTCGGGCAGGCGGTCCCGAGCACGAACTCTAAGTCGCGCCAAACCGAGCGGTAGGACGTTTGAGTTATTGCGCTGTTATCAAACAGGTGCACGGCCGTCCCGTTGTCCCCATAGCGGCTGTTACGCCGGGTAATCTTTGCGCCTCGCTCAACTTTTCAGGAGCTTCACAACCGGATGGCGGGCGTTCCGGCCCGCGGCGGAGCTCGTCGCGGCGTACTCGACGGCTGCGGTACCCTGACGCCATGCGTGCCGTACGCCTTCTGCTTAGCGAGCCGCGCTGATCAGTCCCGACCGCCGGGTGAAGCGGGTGGTCGGAATCGGCGCGGCGTCCCCTCCTGTGCGAGGGGATTTTTCATTTCGCCGGCAGAGACGATCGATGGAGCTTTGAGGATCATGAGCGAGACGAACCCCGCTGCCGCCGCCGCCGAGCCGGCGGAGGCAGCGCCGCACCGCTACACGGCCGCCACGGCGGCCGCCATCGAGGCACGCTGGCAGGACGTCTGGGACGCCGACGGCACGTACGCGGCGCCGAACCCCGAGGGTGACCTGGCGGGCGACCCGGAGCTGGCCGCCCGGCCGAGGAAGTTCATCATGGACATGTTCCCGTACCCCTCGGGTGCGGGACTGCACGTCGGACACCCCCTCGGCTACATCGCCACCGACGTCTACGCCCGGTTCCAGCGGATGACCGGCCACAACGTCCTGCACACCCTGGGCTTCGACGCCTTCGGCCTGCCGGCCGAGCAGTACGCCGTGCAGACGGGCACCCACCCGCGCGTGTCCACCGAGGCCAACATCGACAACATGAAGGCCCAGCTGCGTCGGCTGGGCCTGGGCCACGACAAGCGCCGGTCCTTCGCCACGATCGACCCGGAGTACTACAGGTGGACCCAGTGGATCTTCCTGCAGATCTTCAACTCCTGGTACGACGACGAGGCGGACAGGGCCCGCCCGATCTCCGAGTTGGTCGCCCAGTTCGAGAGCGGTGAGCGCGCCGTCCCCGGACACACCCGCGGCTGGCAGGAGCTGACCGCCGCCGAGCGCGCCGACGTCCTGGGCGAGTTCCGCCTGGCCTACGCCTCCGACGCGCCCGTGAACTGGTGCCCCGGCCTGGGCACCGTGCTGGCCAACGAGGAGGTCACCGCCGACGGCCGCTCCGAGCGCGGCAACTTCCCCGTCTTCAAGGCCAAGCTGCGCCAGTGGAACATGCGCATCACCGCGTACGCCGACCGGCTGCTGGACGATCTGGACGGACTGGACTGGCCCGAGGCCATCAAGCTGCAGCAGCGCAACTGGATCGGCCGCTCCGAGGGCGCCCGCGTGGACTTCCCGATCGACGGCGAGCACCTCACGATCTTCACCACGCGCCAGGACACCCTGTTCGGCGCGACCTACATGGTGCTGGCACCCGAGCACCCGCTGGTCGACAAGTTCACCCCCGCCGCCTGGCCCGAGGGTACGCACGAGGTGTGGACCGGCGGTCACGCCACCCCGGCGGAGGCCGTCGCCGCGTACCGCGCGCAGGCCGCCTCGAAGTCCGACGTGGAGCGGCAGGCCGAGGCCAAGGACAAGACCGGCGTCTTCACCGGCGCCTTCGCGACCAACCCGGTCAACGGGGAGCAGGTCCCGGTCTTCATCGCCGACTACGTCCTGATGGGCTACGGCACCGGCGCGATCATGGCCGTCCCCGCGCACGACAGCCGTGACTTCGCCTTCGCGCGCGCCTTCGAACTGCCGATGCGCTGCGTGGTGCAGCCCACCGACGGCCGCGGCACCGACACCACCTCCTGGGACGACGCCTTCGTCGCGCACGACGCGACGATCGTCAACTCCTCGAGCGAGGAGGTGCGGCTGGACGGCCTGGGCGTCGTCGAGGCCAAGGCGCACGTCACCGAGTGGCTGGAGCGCAGGGGCATCGGCGAGGGCACCGTCAACTACCGCCTGCGGGACTGGCTCTTCAGCCGCCAGCGCTACTGGGGCGAGCCCTTCCCGATCGTCTACGACGAGGACGGCATCGCCCACGCGCTGCCGGAGTCGATGCTGCCGCTGGAGCTGCCGGAGGTCGAGGACTACTCGCCGCGCACCTTCGACCCGGACGACGCCGACACCCAGCCCGAGACGCCGCTGTCGCGCAACGAGGACTGGGTCAACGTCACCCTGGACCTGGGCGACGGGCCGAAGAAGTACCGTCGCGAGACGAACACCATGCCCAACTGGGCCGGCTCCTGCTGGTACGAGCTGCGCTACCTGGACCCGCACAACAGTGAGCGGCTGGTCGACCCCGAGATCGAGCGCTACTGGATGGGCCCGCGCGAGGGCCGGCCGCACGGCGGCGTCGACCTGTACGTCGGCGGTGCCGAGCACGCCGTGCTGCACCTGCTGTACGCGCGCTTCTGGTCCAAGGTCCTGCACGACCTGGGGCACGTCTCCTCCGCTGAGCCGTTCCACAAGCTGTTCAACCAGGGCATGATCCAGGCCTACGTCTACCGTGACAGCCGCGGCATCGCGGTGCCGGCCGCCGAGGTGGAGGAGCGGGACGGCGCCTACTACTACCAGGGCGAACAGGTCACCCGCCTGCTGGGCAAGATGGGCAAGTCCCTGAGGAACGCGGTCACCCCGGACGAGATCTGCGCCGAGTACGGTGCGGACACGCTGCGCCTGTACGAGATGGCGATGGGCCCGCTGGACGTCTCCCGCCCGTGGGACACCCGCGCGGTGGTGGGCCAGTTCCGACTGCTGCAGCGGCTGTGGCGCAACATCGTCGACGAGGCAACCGGCGAGGTCACCGTCACCGCCGAGGAGCCCGGCGAGGACACGCTGCGCGCCCTGCACAAGGCGATCGACGGTGTCCGCCAGGACCTGGAGGCGCTGCGCTTCAACACCGCCATCGCCAAGGTCACCGAGCTGAACAACCACCTGACCAAGGCGGGACGCCCGGTGCCGCGCACGGTCGCCGAACCGCTGGTGCTGATGGTCGCACCGCTGGCCCCGCACATCGCCGAGGAGCTGTGGCACCGGCTGGGCCACTCCGACTCCGTCGTCCACCGGGACTTCCCGGTCGCCGATCCGGCGTACGTCGTGGACGAGACCGTGACCTGCGTCGTCCAGGTCAAGGGCAAGGTCAAGGCGCGTCTGGAGGTGTCGCCGTCCATCTCCGAGGAGGAGTTGGAGAAGGTGGCGCTGGCCGACGAGAAGGTCGTCGCGGCGCTGGGCGACGCCGGCATCCGCAAGGTGATCGTGCGGGCGCCGAAGCTGGTGAACATCGTCCCGGCGTAAGTGGCCCGCCCCCGTCACCGGCCGACGACGCCGGCCTCGGGGCGGTCCCCTGGGGTATGTGCGGCGGAGCAGGCCGGAGGAGTCCGGCGGCAGCCCGCAGCCCGGGTGAGCGGGGTCCGGTGCGTGCGGCCGCACGGCGGAGGAGGGCGTCGGCGCGGAGCGACGACAACGCCGCGGGCGGGCGTGCCGGCCCCGCGTCTGCGGCACGACGGGCCGGACAGCCCCTACGGGCAGGTTCAGGGTTCCTCCGGAACTCCGGGCCTGCCCGTTGCGTTTACCGTGGAAGAGCGTGCCCTGTGCCGTCGGGGATTCGAGGAGGAGCACCGTGGAAGCAGTCGTCACCGTGTTCGCCGTGCTCTTCCTGCTCTTCGTCGTGCTCGGGGCCTACGCCGCGGTGAAGGCCGTCGGCGCCGCCAGACGCGGCGTGGACCGCACCCTGACCGAGGCCCGCCGCGCGGTCGAGGACCACACCCTGCGGGCCAGATCCTTCGCCCAGCCGGGCCCGGCGGGCGAGCTGGCCCGGCTGCGTCTCGCGCTGCGCACGTCGATGCGCGCCACGCAGGACGCCCTGCACGCGTCGGCGGAGGAGGACGGGTCCCTGAAGGAGTCCCTCGCCCTCTTCCGGCGGCTGAGCGCGCACGGGCACGAACTCGACGACGAGTTGCGGCGTCTGGAGTCCGAACCGGACCGGGCCCGGCTCGCCGAGCGGCTGCCGGCCCTGCGCGAGCGCACCCGGCGCATCACCGACTCGGCGGACTCCCTGCGCTGGGCCGCCCGGGACCGCGCCCGCCGCTTCGCCGACGACGACCTGGACACCCTCAGTGCCCAGATCGACCTGGAGGCCGGCGCCCTGCGCCACTGGACCGGCGCCGACCAGGCCGCTCCGCCGCCGTGGCCCGAGGCGCCCGCCGCCGAGCCGGATCCCGGCCCGGGCACGGCGCGGCAGGCCCGGCCCGAGGGCCCGCGGCAGTCCGCGGCGCAGGACCAGGCCCGTCCCTCCCTCACTCCGCCGGCGCGCCGCCCCACCCCTCCGTGGCAGAAGAGCGCCCGCCCCGAGAGCACGACGTGATCCGGACACACGCGTCCCCCGCGGGCCGGGGCGGGCTGCCGTCGGGCCGCCCCAGCAGGTAGCCTCCAGCTCATGTCCCGCCATGTCGCGATCGTCACCGATTCAACGGCCTACCTGCCGCCGCGGACGATGGAGCGCCACGGCATCACCGCGGTGCCGCTGACCGTCGTCCTCGGCGACCGGGCGCTCGAAGAGGGCACCGAGATCTCGACGCGTTCGCTGGCGCAGGCGCTCCAGAAGCGGTGGCCCGTCACCACCTCACGCCCCAGCCCGGAGCTCTTCGCCGACACCTACCGCAGGGTCGCGGACACGGGCGCCCGCGGCATCGTCTCCCTCCACCTGTCCGCCGAACTGTCGGGCACCTACGACGCCGCGGTGCTCGCGGCGCGCGAGGCGCCGGTGCCGGTGCGCGTGGTCGACACCGGCATGGTCGCCATGGCGCTCGGCTTCTGCGCCCTCGCCGCGGCCGAGACGGCGGAGGAGGGCGGCACCGTGGACGACGCGGTCGCGGCCGCGGAGAAGCGCGCCGGGGGCACCTCCGCCCTCTTCTACGTCGACACGCTCGACTTCCTGCGGCGCGGCGGCCGGATCGGTGCCGCGCGGGCACTGGTCGGTTCCGCCCTCGCCGTCAAGCCGCTGCTCCAGCTCACCGGTGGCCGGATCGAGCCCTTGGAGAAGGTGCGCACGGCGACGAAGGCGATCGCCCGCCTCGAGGAGATCGTGGCCGAACGGGCGGGCGGCGCCCCGGTCGACATCGCCGTGCACCATCTCGCCGCCCCCGACCGGGCGGCGTCCCTCGGCGACCGGCTGCGGGCACGGGTGCCGGGCCTGGCCGACCTGCACGTCAGCGAGGTCGGCGCGGTCATCGGAGCCCATACGGGCCCGGGATTGCTGGGGGTCGTGGTCTCGCACCGGTGAGGCCGGCGGGGGAAGGGCACCTCGACGGGGAGTTTCGTCGGCCGGGTGCGCGCGACCGAGCGCTCACGACCGGGCCGCCGCCGCTCCCGTCACTCGTCCGAGTGGTGAAGTTGTCCACAACCGGGCGGTAGTCCCCGGGTTTCGACCAAGATCATCGCGAGCGTGCCGAGGTGCCCGATCCTCGGCCCATGGCACTTCGACCACGCTCACGCACCGCGATCGCCACCAGTGGACCGGGCCGCGCCCCGGCCTCCGACGGCCGCGCCCGCCACCGCCGCCCACCGGCCCGCCGGGCGACGCGGCCCGACCGGCAGGCGTCGGCCGGGGAACTGCGCAGGCGGGCGGAGACGTTGTTCGGCGCCGGGGCCGCACGTCCCGAACGCGCCGCGGAGCCATCGCAGCCCGGGTGCCCCGACCGGCCCGGGCGACTCGGCAGCCCGCTCGGACAGCCCGGCCCTCCCCAGCGCCTCGGCGGCGCCGGGCGCCGTGAACAGGCGGAAGGGGAGCGTGTGCCGGGGAGCCGAGCGCCGGCCACCGCCGTGCGCGGCGGCCTCCCCTGGGCCGCTCACCCTGGGAGCGGGCAGGCGCCGCCGGATCCACGACCCGCGACGGATACCGCGGTCGCCGGGCCGGCGGCGACTCACGACGGGGTGCCGGCATGGCGGGACAGGGCCCGGCTCGCCCTCCGCGACCGGCTGCCGCTGTGGGCGCAGACCAGGTGCGGCCTGGAGCGCAGGAGCGTCGTCGCACTGACGGCGCTGCTCGTCCTCGCCTCGGGGTTCGCCGTGCAGCACTTCTGGGCGGGCCGCACCCAGCCGGTACAGGCACCGGAGGTGGTGCGGGCGGCGGCTCCCCACACCGGCCGGGACGGGAGCGGGGCCGCCCCCGCGCCGGCGGCGGCTGCCGCGGCCCCCGGGCCGGGCGCGGGGGCCTCGGCCGGGCCGATGATCACGGTGGACGTCAGCGGCTCGGTCCGCCGCCCGGGCATCCACCGCCTTCCCCCGGGTTCGCGTGTTGCCGACGCGCTGCGTGCGGCGGGCGGTGCCCGCCCGGGCACCCGCACCGACGGACTCAACCGGGCCCGCTTCCTCGTGGACGGCGAACAGGTGGTCGTCGGCGGTCCGGCGACGGCGGCACCGGCCGGGCGGGGCGGCACGACCGCCGGCGGCGTGGCCGGTGCGGCAGCGGCGGGCGGCGTCACCGGCCCGGTGTCCCTGAACACGGCCACCGCCGACCAGCTGGAGACCCTGCCCGGCGTCGGTCCCGTGCTGGCGCAGCACATCATCGACTACCGCACGCGGCACGGCGGCTTCCGCTCGGTGGACGAGCTGCGTGAGGTGAACGGCATCGGCGACCGCCGCTTCGCCGACCTGCGCAATCTCGTACAGCCATGAGCCACGCCCCCGACGGCCGGCGCGGGCAGCCGCCTCTCGTGGGGCCGGCGGACCAGCAGGCGGCCACCACGGAACCGGCCGCGCCGACGACGACGCCACCCGCACCGCCGCCCCGCCCGGACCGGCGAACGGCCGGCAGGGGGCCTGCCGCACCGACGACGGCCCCACCGGCACCGCCGCCCCGCCCGGATCAGCAGCCCCCGTCCCGCCCCCGCCCGGCCGTGCACGCAGCCTCCGGGAGGCGTCTTGGCGCCTCCCACCCCCGTCAGGAAGGTCCGCCGGACCTGCGACTCGTCCCTCCCGCGCTCGCGGCCTGGGCGACGGCGGCGTGGGCGCTGGACGCTCCGCTGTGCCCGGTGACCGGCGTCGCGGTGACGTGCCTGGCGGCAGCCGCCGTGCTTATGCTCGGCCGGGGCGCTCATGGCGGGGGCGCTGCTGGTCACGCTGACGGCGTGCGGCGGGGGAGGCTCGGGGCCGGAGTCCGGCGGGGGCAAGA
>NZ_JBSFNN010000063.1:0-41077 GCF_053587115.1 Streptomyces sp. NPDC003697 | reverse complement strand
GAGTACATCCAGTACGAGGGCGTCCGGCCGGCACGCCGAGAGCACGCACCGGACGCCGCTCCTTGACGGGCAAACGTTGCCTGCCGCGGCACTAGGTGACAGGAGGGGAGGTCCGTCATGGCTCGTGCCGGGCTGACCGCGGACCGGCTCGTCGCGGCCGCCGCCGAACTGGCCGACGAGGCCGGCTTCGAGAACGTCACGCTGTCCGCGCTGGCGCGACGGTTCGGGGTGAGGGACGCCAGCCTCTACTCGCACGTCCGGAACCTGGAGGACCTGCGCACCCGGCTCGCTTTCCTGGCCGGCGGCGAGATGATCGACCGGATCGCCGCCGCCGTCGCCGGCCGTGCCGGCAAGGACGCGCTGACCGCGTTCGCCGGCGCCTACCGGGCGTACGCCCTCGCGCATCCGGGACGGTACGCGGCCACCCAGATCCGCATCGACCAGGCCCTCGTCGCCGACGCGCCCGCCCTCAGGCGCACCGCGGAGATCACCTACGGGGTGCTCCGCGCCTACGGCCTGGCGGAACCCGACCTCACCGACGCCGTGCGCCTGCTGCGCAGCACCTTCCACGGCTACTGCGCCCTGGAGGCCGCCGGCGGCTTCGGCGCGCCGCGGGACGTGCGGCAGTCGTGGGACAAGGCCGTCGACGCCCTGCACGCCGCCCTGACCCACTGGCCCCGGGAGGGCGGCGCCAACGACTGACCCGCACCACGGCGTCTTCCCGGCCGACGGCGCCGCGTCGCGCGGGCGGCCGCCGCACCGCACGGCCACGTCGCCCGGCGAGCGCGCCGGGGGCGTGTTCGCCGGGGTCCCTGACGGGCACGTCGGCGCGGCCGAGCGTCCGGTGGCGTTCGCGGACCGTCTGGACGGAACTGCCCGGCGGGCCGTGCGCCGGCCGCCGGGACGCCGCGGCGCGTACGGGGATCACTCGACGCGGCACACCGTGTGCGGGTCGGCGCCCTGGCGGCCCGGGGGCGGGGTCAGCGGCTGGTCGCTGCCCGCCGGCCGCCCGCACACCGTCACCGACTGCACCGTGCTGCCCCGGTAGGTCACGCGCACGATGGCGTAGCCGTGGCCCCGCTGGTCCGCGTAGGGCCCGCTGCCGGCGAAGGAGACCGTGCCGACCGGCAGACTGGGGTTCGAGTGCCAGCGCAGGTCGGCCCAGGTCTCGGCGGCGGTCTGCGGGGCGTCGCCGTTCCTGGCGGCCCGGTACAGCACGGCGGTCGCGCTGTAGGCGAGCACGGACTGGCCGCTGGAGAACAGCGCGTCGTCCCAGGGCCGGGCGGCGTCGGCGAGGGCGGTCGCCGTCGTCCCCGCCGGGAGCAGTGCGGCGATCGTCCGCTGGGCTTCCAGGTAGAAGTCGGTCGCGCCGACGAGGTCCATCGGAGCCAGCCCGAAGTGGTACAGGGTGACTTCGGCGGGGATGCGCAGCGCCTGGCCCTCCTCGTAGTTGCTCTTCGCCAGGTCGTCGCCCGTGAACACGGTGATCTTCTCGCCGGAGCAGCCGGGGGTGGAACCGAGCTGGGCCATCAGGTTGGGCACGTCCTCGACCCGGCCCGCGAAGTACAGGGCCTTCGGCACCGGGCTGCTCGCACAGATCGACGTGACCGGCGTGGTCAGTTCCGGTTCGCCGTTCGGGCTCAGCCGGTAGGTGCGGCCGGGCAGTGCGGTGAAGCCGGCACGGCCCAGCATGAGCCGGCCGACCCGGGCCTGTTCGGTGGTGTAGAAGTCCTTCTCGCTGCCGCCCTTGCGGGCGAGCACCACCGCCCGGGCCCCGGGCTCGCGGTGGGCGAGCTGCCGGGCCACGACGAGCAGCGCGTTCGCCTCCTCCTCGTCGGTGGCGGCCAGGCCGAACCAGTTCGACAGCCGGCGCGCCAGATGGCTGCCGGAGTTGGTGGTGCTCACCACCGGCAGGCCCGCGCCCTTCAGGATCTCGGTCGCGTCGTCGCTCTCCGTCGTGTCGCGTCCCAGGCCGACGACGCCGACGACGGAGCGGTCGTGCCGCGCCAGGTCCGCGATGTGCCGCGCCATGGGCAGGACCTGCAGCATGTTCTCGCCGGCGTTGGCGAGCAGCACCCTTATCTTCGTCGGCTGGTGGGTGCTGACGTTGGTGTAGTGCTGGTAGAGGTAGACGCCGGTGATCTCCTCCAGCCCCTTGCGGGTGTCGGACTCGTGCGCCGCGGTGACCGGGCCCGCGTAGACGACGGTGACGTACTTGTCCTCGGGGCCTATCGCCCTGTTCTCCGCCCGGATCGCCTGCTCGACGGCGTCGAAGGTGACGCCCTTGCCGGCACCGTACAGCTGGAGGCCGTTGCCCGCGGCCAGTCGCACGTCCCCGGTGGCGACGCCGACGCACTCCCCGCCGATCAGCACGGAGTCCGTGTTGGAGCCCAGCAGCCGGCCCTGGCAGTAGCGCTCGGCCATCCACCGGTTGCCGAGGAAGACCCCGCTCAGCGCGATGGCCAGCACCACCGCCAGGCAGGGCCTGGACCACAGCAGCCAGGCCGGCGTACGGCGGATCCTGTTCGTCGCGTGCTGGGCGGAGTGCTGCCGGCGCAGCGTGTCGGCCGTCAGCGGTATCCGCAGGATCCACGGCAGCGCGCTCGCACGGCCGGGTGACTGGCCGACGTTGAGGTGGGTGACCCACTCCTGGTACCTGGCGTCCGGTCCGTGGAGGCGCTCCTCGCGGTCGCCGGGCGCGCCGGGCGGCGGCGCGGTGGGCGGCACCGGGTCCTCGGAGCCGGGCGGCCGCAGCCGTTCCGCGGCCGGTACGGCGGCCAGCACCAGCAGCGGGTCCACCTCGCTGCGGCGGCTGCGCACGTTGCTGATCGCCCGCAGCAGCAGAAGACCGCCGTCGTCCTCCGTGGCCCGCGGGAGGTACACCACCGGGGGGACCGTGCGCTTGCGGTGTCGCATGTCCAGGGTGCGCGGCCCGAAGCAGTCGCGCAGGTCCTCCAGCAGCGCCAGGACCCGCAGTTCGAGGTGGAACTGACGGGCCGTGGAATCGCCCGCCTGGGCGGCGACGACCTGCTGGGCGACGGCGAAGGCCCGACCGCGGATGGTCTCCCAGGACTTCGCCGGCCGCCACCGGGCCCACTCGGCGGCCTCGGGCCGGTCGCTCGACGGGGCCAGGAACGTGGTGGTCGCGAACCACCGGCTGGCTCTGCGCAGCCACAGCAGCGGCGGCGCGCTGCGCGCCAGCAGGTGCGCCACACCGATGAAGGCCAGGGCCAGGGCACCGCCCCACACGGCCGTCCGCCAGCCGCCCTCGCCCAGCAGCCCGCTCAGGCACGCGATGAACAACGCCCCGACGAAACCGGACGGGTTCGCCACCGCGCTGATCGTCTCGGCCAGCGCCGAGGACCTGCCGCCGCCGTCGCCGCCGTCGAGGTCGCCTCCCGGCCGCCAGCGCAGTTCGGCCAGCCGCCGCATCAGGCGTTCGCGGCGCTCGGCGGCGGACCACACCGTGGTCACCTCTCCGCCGACCTCCGGGGCGGCCTGCTCGATGGCGCGCAGCAGCCGTGAACGCGGGAAGGTGAACGGCTTGTACTGCGACTGGCTCTGATTGTCCCACCGGTGCTCGCACAGTTGGCGCACCATGTCGATCGCGGAGGAGTAGGCGTCCGGGCCGCCTCCGCCCTCCAGCCGCTTGGCGATCAGCCCCCGCGGCTGGTGCCCCTGCCGGACGAACTCCACGACCTGCGCGACCCGCCGGTCGAGACTGCCGGTGCCGTCCTCCTCCGTGGCCTGCAGGACCACCAGCGGCGTCACCGGGGGATTGTCCCGGAACCTGTCGATCAGCCGTCTCATCAGCTCGAAAACCGAGTCGGCAGCCTCGATCCCGGCGCTGCCGCTCCACACCTCTCTCGGCACTCCGCTCCGCCCCCGTCGCATCCGCCCCCTCGGGCACCCCGAGTTCGATGGCTATACCCATATCGAACTGTGGCTGCACCGGGGAAGCGTGAGGAATCCGCACGTATTCGATGCCCGTGCCCCCGCTCGGCGTCCGCGGACCGGGGCCGTGGGCCGGGTCCGCGCGCCCATCGGTGCCTGCGGGCCGGGTCAGTGGACCGAGAGCCCGCCGTCCACGAAGATCGACTGGCCGGTGACGTAGGCGGAGGAGGGGCTCGCCAGGAACACCGCCGCGCCCGCGAAGTCCTCCACGAGGCCGTTGCGCCCGATCATGGTGCGGGCGGCGAGCTCGGCCACCTTGGCCGGATCGGCGGACAGCCTCCGGTTCAGCGGGGTCGGCACGAAGCCGGGGACGAGGGTGTTGCAGGTGACGCCGAACGGGGACCACGCCTCCGCCTGCGAGCGGGCCAGTGATTCCAGGCCCCCCTTGGACACGCCGTACGCGCCGCTCCGGACGAAGGCCCGGTGCGCCTGCTGGGAGGTGATGTGGATGATCCGCCCGAAGCCCCGCTCGGCCATCCCGGGGCCGAAGCGCTGGCCGAGAAGGTAGGGCGCCTCCAGGTTCACCGCCATGGTGGTGTCCCACACGTCGTCCGTGAGCTCGCCCATCGGTGGCCGCAGGTTGACGCCCGCGGAGTTGACGAGGATGTCCGGCTCCCCGAAGACCGCGGCCGCCTCCTCGGCCGCGGCCCGCACGCCTTCGCGGGTCGCCAGATCGGCGCTCACCCAGGCCGCCCGGCAGCCGTCCGCCTCCAGTTCACCGGCCGTGGCTTCCAGAGCCGCCCGGGTGCGTGCGACGACCACGACACTCGCCCCGGCGCGCGCCAGAGCACCGGCGACGGCCCGGCCGATCCCGGAACTCCCGCCGGTGACGAGGGCCACCCGGCCCTCGAGCGAGAAGAGGCCGGCGAGGTACGGCTGCGAGGTCATCTCCACATCCCCCGGTGGTATGCGCTCCGGCGGTGGTGCCGGCGCGGACGGACGTCCGGCGGGCGACGATACGGGACCGGCACCGGCCGGTCAGCCGCTCGCGTCCGCGACGGCCCGCCCTGTCCCGGCGACGGTGGCCGCCGGTTCGGGCCTCGGCCGCGGCCCCGGATCGTGCGGGGCGGGCAGCCCCTCCGGCCCGGGCACACCTGTCAATACGTCGGCGTACCGATATGCCGACACAGCGACGGGGGGATAGGTCCTGTTACGGACACGTTCCAGACGAAAGGCATGTCATGAAGATCGCAGTCATCGGCGGTACCGGCCTGATCGGGTCGCAGGTCGTCAGGGACCTGAACGCCGCCGGTCACGAGGCGGTACCGCACTCGCTGTCCACCGGGGTCGACGTGCTCAGCGGCCGGGGACTGGACGAGGCGGTGGCAGGAGCGGATGTGGTTGTGAACCTGACCAACTCCCCGACCTTCGACGAAGCCTCCCCCGCCTTCTTCCGGACCTCGATGGACAACCTCCTGGCCGCGGCCCGCAAGGGCGGTGTCGGCCACTTCGTCATCCTCTCGATCGTCGGCGCGGACCAGGTGCCCGAGCTGGACTACTACCGCGCCAAGGTGCTCCAGGAGCAGATCCTGGCCGCCGGGCCGATCCCCTACTCGATCGTCCGGGCGACGCAGTTCATGGAGTTCATGGACGCCGTCCTGTCCTGGACCTCCGACGGCGACACCGTCCGGCTTCCCGCCACCCCCGTCCAGCCGATCGCCGCCAGGGACGTCGCCGCCGCGGTGGCCGAGGTGGCCGCGGGCGCCCCGCTGGGCGGCATCCGCGCCGTCGCCGGCCCCGAGGTCTTCCCGCTGGACGAACTGGGCCGCATCACCCTCTCCCACAAGGGCGACCACCGCACCGTCGTCACCGACCCCACCGCCGGCATGTTCGCCGCCGTCAGGGGCGACGTCCTCACCGACACCAACGCCCGTCTCGCCCCCACCCGCTACACCGACTGGCTCTCCTGACCCGCTCGGGGCCTCTCGACGGCGCCCCGTCATCCTCGGCGTGCCGGCCCCGCCGGTCCGACCGGGGCGTCGGTGTCCGGTTGTCCGTCCCTCCTCGCCCTCCCAGGCGGCAGGTGCGGTGTGACGGCGTAACTGGCGAGCGTGATGCCGCCGGTGGCGAGGAAGGCCGCCTTCAGGCCGTCCAGCTGGGCGGAGGCGTAGGAGTCGCTGATGGCGTCGACCTCGGACGGGGGCAGACCGGCGCGCTCGGCTGCCGAGCGCACCTGGTCGGTGGGGACGAAGGAGATCCCGGCTTCGAGGGCGATTCCCGTCTGCGTGCGGGTCTCCTCGCTCAGCCGCGGGTCGTCCTTCACATACGCGGTGAAGGCGTGTGCCAGGCCGCCGACGAGGATCGACCCGATGAGCGCCGTGCCCAGTGCGGAGCCCAGATTCTGGGCCGTGAACTGCAGTCCGCCGGCCTCGCTGCGTTCCTCCTCGCCCACGGCGGACTGGACCACGTTGCCCAGTTGGGAGGCGAGTGTGCCCAGCCCCACACCGAGCAGGGCCATGGCTCCGGCGAACTGCGCGTCGTCGATGACCGGTTCGATGGTGGCCAACAGCCACACGATCGCGCCGGTCAGGGCGGCCAGCGCCGTCCGGACCATCCGGCGTGGTCCCACCACCCGCCCCAGCCGGGCGGCGACCGCGGACGACGCGAGCATGGTGACGGACACCGGTACCAGCCGCAGCCCCGTCTGGAACGCGTCGAACCCCTGGACGACCTGCAGATACAGCGGGATGGCGAAGAACAGGCCCAGCAGGACGAGGTTCTGGCTCAGCAAGGACATCAGGCCGGAGCGCAGAGCGGGTTCGCGCAGCAGGGACAGGTGCACCAAGGGGTCCCTGCCGCGGGCCTCCCTGTACCGCTCCCAGCGCGCGAAGCCGGCCAGTACCGCCACCCCCGCTCCGATGACGAAGAGTGTGGGCGCGAACCCCAGGACGGTGAAGGGCGGGTTGCGGGGCCGCACCCATCCCCATGTGCTGCTCTGCAGGACACCGAGCACGCCGAGCCCCAGACCGGCCGCCGAGAGGACGGCGCCGACCCCGTCCAGCCTGGAGCGCGGACCGGTCCGGGGCGACTGCGGGATCACCCGGCGGAAGAGCAGGACGGCCACGACGACCACCACCTCGCCCGCGAAGACCAGCCGCCAGGTGAGGTACGTCGTCATCCAGCCGCCCAGCAGCGGGCCGACCGCGATCCCGGCACCGGCCAGCCCGCCGATGACGCCGTACGCGACGGCCCGGTCCTGCCCGCGGTAGGACTCGGCGACGAGGGCCGCCATGGCCGGCAGGACCAGCGCGGCGCCGAGTCCTTCGACGACCGACCAGCCCAGTGTCAGGGCCCACAAGGTGGGGGCCACGGCGGTCAGAGCCGATCCGGTGCCGTAGAGGGCGAGGCCCAGGAGAAAGACGCGGCGTCGGCCGAGGATGTCCCCGACCCGGCCGCCTGTGACCATGAAGGCCGCCATGACCAGCGCGTACAGCGTGATGACGGCCTGGATGGCGGTGACCTCGGTGTCGAAGTCGTCGACCAGCCGGCTGATGGAGACGTTCATGACGGAGGTGTCCAGGACCATCAGGAACTGGGCGGTCCCCAGGACGATCAGAGCGCGCCAGTGTGCCACGGTGTCCACCTCGCCGAGTCGGCTTCCGCACGCCGGCGGAGACGGCCGGGCAGCGACCGGGACCTGCCCGGCCCCTCGCCCATGGGATCCGAAGCTCCCGTCCGGCGCCTCACCCGCGGCGGGCGAACCGGCGGACCGCTGCGGGGAGACGCCCGGTCGTCCTCGCCTTCGCCCCGGGACCGGCACCCTCGTGCGGGACGGCGAGGCGGGCCCAGTGCGGTCCTGGTCTCCCCCGACGGCCCGGGCCCTCACCCGTCCCGGGTGAGGGCCCGGCGCCGGCGTCGTCCAGCGACCGACCGTCACGCACCGGGCCCGCTCACGGCCGGCCGCGCGGTGAGCTAGCGGCGCGGTGTTCGGCGTACGCACGGCCCACGACGGCACCGAGGTGGACCACCACACCGACTGCCACCAGCCACGACATGATGACCATGACCACGCCCACCGGGCCGTACCTCTGGTTGTTGGCCACGATCGTCGCGGAGAAGTACCGGGAGGAGAACACCCCGAGGCCGGTCCAGCCGATGTCCGTGGCCAGCGCCGCCGGGAGCAGGAACCGCCAGGCGACCGTGCCGGTGAGCAGCAGCCGCATGGTCCCCCACCAGAAGAGCAGCGCCATGACGAAGCCGAGCAGGCCCGTCAGGGGAGGGGACGCGAGTACCGCGCCGGCCCTGGCCTGTGCGGCGCCGTACGCGACCAGGAGCGCCAGCCACACGAGCTGAGCCCCGAGGTCCCGCCACCGGCGTGGACGGACGTCGAAGAGGAACTGGTACCAGCTCTGCAGGGTGCCGGCCACGGCGATCGCCCCCGCGATCAGCAGCACCGCACTCACCAGGGTCAGGGTGCCCGAGCCGGAACCGGGTCTGAAGAGGGCGGACACGGCCTCGGCGGCCTGCTCGTCCAGTCCGAGCCAGCCCGCCAGGACCTCGGCCGCGTCCTGGCCGACCGCGGCCGTGAGAAGGATCAGGAAGGGGAAGAAGCAGAGGAAGGCGAGCGCCGCGAGCTGGAACGAGTGTCCGAAGAAGTCCGCCGCGCGCAGACGGGCCCACAGCCGTCCCCCCGCGCTTGCCGCGAAGCGTCCGGCCCACGCGCGCCGGTTTCCGACCGGCCCGGTCGGGCGGGCGGACCGGCGACGGTCAGCACCCGAAGGTGTCCTGCGCCTGCGCATACCAGGCAGTCAACAGCGCTGCGCCCGCCTGCGCAGCCCGCGGACCGCAGCCCGCGGACCGCGGCGCCGGCCCCGCTCGCTCGGAACGGCGGCGACGCGAGGTCGACGACAGGGCCCAACGACTGTCCCGCGATCCCCGGCGGGCGCACGACGACAGCTACGGCACCTCGCCGCGTTGCCGGATCGCCCGGATACACCCAGCACGAGGACGCCCCTCCGCCGTGCGATGCACCGCATCCGACGCCGCCCGCCGATCCACCGCGGATTACGCGACAGCCCTTAGCGTCGTGGGTATGACCAGTGGTACCCCGTCACCCTCCCTCGCCGAAGCGCTCGCCGCCGGGGCGGTCGTTCTCGACGGCGGGCTGTCCAACCAGCTCGAAGCGGCCGGGCACGACCTGAGCGGCGGGCTCTGGTCGGCCCGGCTGCTCGCCGAACGGCCCGAGGCGCTCACCCAGGCGCACCTCGCCTACTTCCTGGCGGGCGCGGACGTCGCGATCACCGCGAGCTACCAGGCCACGTTCGAGGGGTTCGCCCGGCGGGGGATCGGCCGCGAGCGGGCGGCCGCCCTCATGACCGTCAGTGTGCGGTCGGCGCGCGAGGCGGAGCGGCGGGCGCGGGCGCGGGGCGTCACGCGACCGCTGTGGACCGCGGCGTCGGCGGGCCCCTACGGGGCGATGCTCGCCGACGGCTCCGAGTACCGGGGCCGCTACGGTCTCACGGTCGGGGAACTGGAACGCTTCCACCGCCCGCGCCTGGAGGTGCTGGCGGCCACCCGGCCCGACGTCCTCGCCCTGGAGACGGTCCCGGACACCGACGAGGCCGCGGCCCTCCTGCGGGCGGTGCGCGGGCTGGGGGTGCCGGCCTGGCTGTCCTACACCGTCGCGGGCGGGCGCACCCGCGCCGGGCAGCCGCTGGAGGAGGCGTTCGCCCTGGCCGCGGACGCCGACGAGGTGATCGCGGTCGGGGTCAACTGCTGCGCCCCCGAGGACGCCGACGCCGCCGTCGAGATCGCCGCCCGGGTCACCGGCAGGCCGGTCGTCGTGTACCCCAACAGCGGTGAGGTCTGGGACGCGGGCGCGCGGGCCTGGAAGGGCCGTGGATCCTTCTCCCCCGACCGGGTCCAGCACTGGCGCGCCCGCGGCGCCCGGCTGATCGGCGGCTGCTGCCGGGTGGGACCGGAGACGATCCGAGCGATGGCCCGGACCCTGACGGCCGCCTGAGGCGGGGCCGGCAGACGTGCCGGCGAGCGGACGGCAGGCGGACGGGGGTTCATCCCGGGGTGCCGGGTGCCTCGCCGACGCGGGCCGACGCGGCGTCATTCCTGGCGCGTCCTCCCCGACCGCCTGAGCCGGCGTACGGCCCACCGCGGCGGGTTCGTGCCGCGTACGGGTGGGGACGCTGCGGTGCCGTCGGCCGCCGTGGCCGCCGCGGGGACGCGCTTCGTGGCACCGGCGTCGTCCGCCCTCCACAGCGCGAGCGCCGCGTCGCGCGGGCCGTGCACGGTGCGCGGCCCGCCGTCGCCGAAGATCCGCACCGGGTGCGTCGCGTCCCACGGTGCCCACCCGGGGCCGTCCCCGGCCGCGAAGCGGACCCAGGCCGCGTGCATCGCGTCGGCCAGCTCCTGCGGGGCGCCGTCCCCGGCCAGGGCCCGGGACTCCGGCACGTGCCCGGTGTCGAAGACGAAGCCCAGCTCCAGGGCGTGGCAGGCGCCGAGGCCCGGCAGCAGTGAGGGCCAGGCGAACTCGTAGAGGTACGAGGAGCCGGGGCGCGCGTCGGCCAGGCGGTGCAGCGGGACCCGCAGCAGGTGGTCGGTGACGAGCTGGCCGACGATCTCGGCCGTGCCGGCGCCGGGGTGCAGGGCGCGGTAGCCGCGCACGACCTCGTGTCCGCAGTGGCAGCGGGCCATGGCGCCGGCCAGGGCCACCGCACCGAGCCGGTCCACCCGCTCCAGCAGTCCGCCCGGCACCAGCCACAGCCGGTACTCGTCACGGGTCCAGCCCGCCAGCAGCTCGACGCCTGGGGCCGCCCCACCGTCGGCCAGCGCCTCCAGGGGGTCGCGCGGGACGACGTCCCCGTCCACGACGATGCCGAACGCCGGGCCGCCGAGCACCGGGGTGCTGAGCCTGCCGACCTCGGCCTGGGTGCGCAGCAGCAGGTCCCGGTCGACGGCCGCGAACGCCTCGGCGGTGGCCGGGATCTTCAGCCTGGCCGCCATACGGCGCACGACGCGCCGCACCGCGTCCCGGCCGGACGTCTCGGGCGGGCCGCTCTGGAGCACCGCGCGGCGCACCAGCCCCCGTGCCTGCGGGGCGGCGATGAGCGCTCCGGCGCTGATCGCCCCGGCCGACTGGCCGAAGACGGTGACCCGGCCCGGGTCGCCGCCGAAGGCCGCGATCGACTCGTGCACCCAGGCCAGGGCGGCCAGCTGGTCACGCAGGCCGCGGTTGGCGGGGGCGTCCGGGAAGAGGCCGTACCCCTCGACGCCCAGCCGGTAGTTGACCGAGACGAGGACGACTCCGTCCCTGGCGAACGCGCGGCCGTCGTACACCGGCACGGCCGCCGAACCGCGGGTCAGTGCCCCGCCGTGCAGCCACACCATGACGGGGAGCCGGGCGCCCGGGCCCGGGTCCGGCGTCCACACGTTCAGGTTGAGGAAGTCGTCGCCGCGGACGACCGGATCGGCCAGGTACCGTGCGAAGGCCGCGGAGTAGGGCGGTTTCGGCGCGGTCGGCCCGAAGGAGCCCGCGTCGCGCAGGCCGTCCCACGGCTCGGGCGGCTGCGGTGACCGGAAACGCCGGGAGCCGAAGGGCGGTGCCGCGTACGGGATGCCCCGGAACACCGCCACCCCGTGCTCGTACCGGCCGCGGACCGCCCCGTGGGGCGTCGTCACCACGGGATCCCCGCGGTCCGCCGTGTCCCTGCGGTCTGCCGCCATCGGCCGCCCACCAGCCCTTCGCCGCGCTCGTGCACCGCACGCGCTCATCCCCCATGGTCCCGCGCTGGTCCGCGGCGCGGCGCCGGGGGGACGGCCGTCCGGGGGACGCCCGCCGGGCGGGAGCCTTCGGCCAGGGGACCGTCCGATTCGTTCAAGACCGGCCGCGCGGACGGCCCTACGGTGGCGGCATGACTCCACGATTCGCCGTGATCGGCCTGGTCTCCTCCGATCTGGCCGCCTCGCTCGCCTTCTACCGCCGCCTCGGGCTGGTCTTCCCCGAGGGCGCCGAGCAGCAGCCGCACGTCGAGGCGGAGCTGCCCGGCGGGCTGGTCCTCGCCCTGGACACCGAGGAGACCGTCCGCTCCTTCCACCCCGCGTGGCGGCCGCCGGCCGGTGGCGGCCGGGTCTCCCTCGCCTTCCGGTGCGACACGCCCGCCGGTGTGGACGCCCTCTACGCGGACCTGACCGGCGCCGGTCACCACGGCGAGCTGAAGCCGTGGGACGCCTTCTGGGGGATGCGGTACGCCGTCGTGCACGACCCCGACGGCAACGGCGTCGACCTGTTCGCGCCGCTACCGGCGGCCGCCGAGTAGGGTCCCGAGGGTCGTGCCCGCCAGCTCCCGCACGTCCCTGGCGAGATGCGCCTGGTCGGCGAAACCGGCCCGGGCCGCCGTCTCCGCGAACGGCACGCCGTCCCGGGCCAGGGCGAGGGCCCGCTGCAGCCGCAGCACGCGGGCCAGCGTCTTGGGGCCGTAGCCGAAGGCGGTCAGGCACCGGCGGTGCAGCTGACGCGCGCCGACACCCAGTTCGTCGGCGGTCGCGGCGACCGGGCGGCCGGCCGCCAGGGCGGCGACCATCCGGCCCGGCAGAGGATCCGGCGGCCCGGCGTCGGCCGCGCGCTCCAGGGCCACCTCCTCCAGCGCGGCGGCGGGGTCGGCGGCGGCGCCGATCCGCCCGCGCAGCCGCCGGACCACGGCGGCCGGCCACAGCTCGGCGAGGTCGACGCGCCGGTCGCGCAGCTCGTGCGCGGGCACGCCGAGGAGGGCGTGCGCCGTGCCGGGGAAGAAACGCACGCCGGCCCAGTGCGCGGGCGGTCCCGCGGGGCCGTACGCGCGGGTGTCCGGTCCCGCGACGAGCAGCCGCCCCTCGCTCCACAGCAGGTCCATGCACCCGTCCGGCAGCACCAGCCCCGCCCCGGACGCCACCGGTACCTTCCGCCAGACCACCGCGCCGGCCAGCCGGGACGGCCGTTCGGTGTACCCGGACGCACGTGGTTCCCCGTCCATGGACGGCAGGCTACGCCGCAGCCGGCCGGGGAGACGCCGGGACCGGCACCGGCCGTGCCCGCGGCCGGCCCGCACTCCAGCCACCGGGCGGCACGGGCGGAGCCACCGGGCGGCACGGGCCGAGTCGCCGGGCGGCACGGGCCGAGTCGCCGGGCGGCACGGGCGGGCGCCCGCCGCCGTGGGCGGTCACGCCGTCGGCGACGTGACCCCGCCGACGGCGGCGGCCGGCCACGGAGCTGTCACTTCCGGGCCGACGGCCCTTCCTCGTCCGCCTTGTGCGGGCTCTTCACGTGCATGCTCCTCACCTGCGTCCGCAGCCGCGCCGTGACGTCCTCGGGCGGCAGGAACCGCGACCAGCGCTCCGGGAACTCGGAGGGCATGTCGGGGTCGTCGGGGTCGGCCTCGCTGGCCACGACGGCAAGGGCGACGTACTCGGCGATCTGCGCCTGGCGCACCCGCTCGTTGGCCGCACGGGCCGCGGCGGTGGCGGCGGCCGGCCAGACACGGTCGATGGCGGCGTTGACCGCGGCCCCGACGAGCACGGCGAACGCGGACACACCGATCCACAGCAGCACGGCGACGGGCGCGGCCAGCGAGCCGTAGATGGTGGGCCCCTCGACGGTGCTGGTGAGGTAGATGCGCAGCAGGAAACTGCACACCACCCACATGGCCAGGGCGACCAGCGCGCCCGGCACGTCCTCGATCCACGGCGAGCGCACCGGCACGGACACGTGGTAGAGCGTCGTCAGGAAGGCCACCGAGAGCAGGATGACGACAGGCCAGTACAGGACCTGTACGACGGTCGCGGACCACGGCACGATCCGCACCACCGCGTCCGGGCCCGCCACCATCAGCGGCAGCGCGATCGAGCCGACGAGCAGCGCCACGACGAACAGGCCGAAGGCCAGCAGCCGGGTCCTGACGATGCCGCGGACGCCGTCGAGGCCGTACATCACGGTGATGGTCTCGATGAAGACGTTCACCGCCCGCGACCCGGACCACAGGGCGATCACGAACCCGATGGAGATCACGTCGGGCCGCCCGCCCTTCGTGACGTCCCGCAGGATCGGCTCCGCGATCTCCTTCACGCCCTGGTCGGACAGGACCGTGCGGGAGGCGTCGAGGATGTTCCGCTCGAGGCTCTCGATGGTGTTCGCGCCGGTCCAGGTGTCGACGTAGTAGAGCAGCCCGATCAGGCTGAGCAGCAGCGGCGGCACGGACAGCAGGGAGAAGAACGCCGCCTCGGCCGCCAGACCGAGGATCCGGTACTCCATGCACGAGTTGACGGTGTCCTTCAGCAGCAGCCAGGCGATCCTGCGTTTGGAGACGTTGCGGTACAGGGCCCTGGCCCGGTGGAGTCGGCCGGACGGCTCGTCGAGGGGTTCGCTTGCTGGCTGCACGAATCAAAGGTATCTCCGTCCTGTCCGGTCCCCGTCATCCCCCGGGCGGGCCGGCCAGGCAGGACGGCGGACGCCGGGCGGGCGGGGGTCCGGGGGGGGTGAGCATGCGCGGCCGGGGGGTAGGTTCCGTGCATGGCAGCCAGTACGCACACCGTGACCAACCAGGCGCCGCCGCTGGTCGGCTACGACGTCTTCACCGCCGACCGGGCCCTGGCCGAGGCGGTCGGGCGGCATGTCGCACCGGACCTGGCCGACGAGGTGCGGGGCGAGCTGGCGGCGCTGGGGCGGGCCGCGGGATCGGCGCAGCTGCAGGAGTGGGGAGCCCAGGCCAACGAGAACCCGCCGACGCTGCGCACCCACGACCGCTACGGGCACCGCGTCGACGAGGTCGACTTCCACCCCGCCTGGCACCGGCTGCTCGGCAAGGGAGTCTCCGCGGGCCTGACCGCGGCCTGGACCCGCCCGGCCGGCCATGTCCGCCGGGCCGCCGCCTTCCTGGTGTGGACGCAGGTCGAGGCCGGCACCGGCTGTCCTCTGTCGATGACGCACGCGGCCGTGCCCGCGCTGCGCACCGACCCCGCGCTGGCCGCCGAGTGGGAGCCGCGGCTGACGTCCATGATCTACGACCGCGAGCTGCGGCCCGCCCGGCTGAAGGCCGGTGCGCTGTTCGGGATGGGCATGACCGAGAAGCAGGGCGGCAGCGACGTACGCGCCAACACCACCTCCGCCCGGCCGCTGGCCGAGGACGGGGCCTACGAGCTGACCGGCCACAAGTGGTTCTGCTCGGCGCCGATGTCGGACGGCTTCCTGGTCCTGGCGCAGGTGCCCTCCGCCGCCGGCTCAGGGGGCCTGACGTGCTTCCTCGTGCCCCGGGTGCTGGAGGACGGCACACGCAACGTGTTCCTGGTCCAGCGACTCAAGGACAAGCTGGGCAACCGGTCCAACGCCTCCGCCGAGGTGGAGTTCGACGGCACCTGGGCGCGGCGGGTCGGCGAGGAGGGGCGGGGCGTGCGCACCATCATCGAGATGGTGGCGGCGACCCGTCTGGACTGCGTGCTCGGCTCGGCGGGGCTGATGCGGCAGGCCGTCGCGCAGGCGGTGCACCACTGCGCCCACCGCGAGGCGTTCGGCGGCAGGCTGGCCGACAAGCCGCTGATGCGCAACGTCCTGGCCGATCTCGCGCTGGAGTCGGAGGCGGCGACGGTGCTGGCGCTCCGGCTCGCGGCCGCCTACGACGACGGCGGCGAGCAGGAGCGGGCGTTCCTGCGGATCGCGGTGCCGGCCGCGAAGTACTGGGTGACCAAACGGTGCGCGCCGGTCACGGTGGAGGCCGCCGAGTGCCTGGGCGGCAACGGGTACGTCGAGGAGTCCGGCATGCCCCGGCTGGTGCGGGAGTCGCCGCTCAACTCGATCTGGGAGGGCGCCGGCAACATCCAGGCCCTGGACGTGCTGCGGGCGCTGCAGCGGGAGCCGCAGGCGCTCAACGCGTACCTGCGGGAGGTGGGCCGGGCGCGCGGCGCGGACCACCGCCTCGACGGTGCGATCAAGAACCTGCTCACCGAACTCGCCGACCTGGACGGGGTCGAGGCGCGCGCCCGGCGGCTGGTGGAACGGCTGGCGCTCGTCCTGCAGGGGTCGCTGCTGGTGCGGTACGCGCCGCCGGAGGTGGCCGACGCGTTCTGCGCCTCACGGCTGGGCGGCGACTGGGGAGCGGCCTTCGGGACGCTGCCGCACACCCTCGACCTGGCGTCGCTGGTGGAGCGGGCGCGACCGGTCGCCTGAGGGCCGGTGCCCGACGACGGCGGCCTCCCGACGACGACCTCCCGACGGCGGCAGCGTCCCGACTGGGGCGGGTCCCGACGACGGCGCCGGGGGTGACACCGGGGGTGCTCGGCGGCGGACGCGCCCGCGGCAGCCGACGGGAGTCGGGCGGAACCACCTCACGGGGGTTTGTTCCGCATATTTGCCGGGTCTTCGTCCTGCGGCGCGCCCGACTGCCGTAGCATCCCGTACGGGTCGCCCCACCTGCTCCTCGACCAACGCACGGATCGAGCGGCGCAGTTGACCCGGCTTGGGGAGGTTGTATGAAGCACCGCGGCCGACACCGCCGACGCAGACGGGGAAGGGCGCTGCGCGCCGTCCTGTCGGCGACCGCCCTCGCGCTGACCGCCGCCGCCACCATGATCAGCGTCTCGCAGGCCACGGTCGTGGACGACCCCGGGTCCCTGAAGCCGCTCGCCTCCCCCGCCGAGCTGGGCCGTCTGCGGCTGACCGAACACCGCGTCCCCGAGCGGTCGCTGGACAGGCTGGCCGCCGCGATGGGCCGGCCGGTCGGCGTGAGCGCGGTCCTGGCCGGCGCCGACCGCACGCTGCGCGGCGCGGCCGACTGCACGCCCGCCGAGAAGGAGGCGCTGCCCGTCGAGCCGGCGGCCACCCGCGCCTACTGCTGGGACCGCGCCGACACAGCCGCCTCCGCGTGGACGCCGTCGTCGGTGACCACCTCGGGCGATGCCGACGACGACGGCCGCTGGGGCCCGCACCGGGTGATCCTCTCCGGCTGGACGCACCACGGCGGCACCGCCGCCGAGCGCGGCCTGGCGAGGGTGGCCTTCGTGAACGCCGACGACTCCCGCCGCCTGACCTACACCTGGGCCCTGCTCGCCGTCCCGGTCGACGGCGGACGCGACTACCGCGGCCTCGTCTCCCGTGTGACGGGCATGGTCTGGTACCAGGACAAACTGCTGGTGACCACTTCCGGAGGCGAACGCGACGCGCTGTACGTGTACGACCTGCACCGGGTCCAGCGCGCGAACGTCACCGGCGACGCGGTCGGCCGGGTGCCCGGCGGCTGGTCCGCGCACGGGTACCGGTGGGTACTGCCCGCCGTCGCCTCCTACCGCCCCAGCGGCGGCGGATGCGACCGGGCGGCCCGCTCCGCCGCCCTGTGCCCGCAGGGTCTCTCCCTGGACCGCAGCACCGCTCCCGACAGCCTGGTGGCCGGCGCCGCGATGCCCGCGGACGGCGACCGGCACACGCGTCTGTGGCGTTACTCCTTCGACGCCGACCCCGCTCGCTCCGGCCTCCTGGCCGCCGACGCCGGCGGGACCGTGACCGCGGACGAGGCGTACGAGACGAAGGCCCGCGACATCCGGGGCGTGCTGTCGCACCGGGCCACGCCGTCCGCTCGGGCCGACTGGTACCTGGGCCGGTCCGCCGGCGAGCGCGGCGGGCACGGGACGCTGTGGCGGCAGGACACGCACGGGGCGAAGGCCGCCGAGTGCGGCTCCGGGGGCAAGCACGGCTGCTGGGGCGACGGCAGCGGCTCCCTCTCCTACTGGCAGGAGACGGGCGAGGTGTGGTCGCTGTCGGGCCGGATGCTCTTCGCCCTGCCGCTGTCCTCGATCGAGCGGGCGCTGGGCTGACGCGCGGGCGGCACCCCGGGACGAGGCACACCGCGGGCGGAGTCCCCCGCCGCTCCGGCGCCGCGCGCGCCACCCGCGGAGCCCGCCGCCGGTCCGGGTCCGGGCGTACGACCCGCCGAGTCGGCCGCCGGTCCGGGTCCGGGCCGGCCCCGCCTGCTGCCTCCCACCCCTCGGAACGGCTCCCGCCTCGATCGACAGAACGCCTGAGCGGATGATTTTCTGACCGGCATGACGAACATCGCCGTGACCACCTGGTCCCTGGAGCAGACCGCCCCGGCCGATCTCCTGCCCGCCACCGCGCCCGAGGGCGACGTCCGGGTCGTCCGTGCCGAGGTGGCCTCGCCCGAGTTCAGCCGCTTCCTGTACGCGTCGGTCGGCGGCGACATCCTGTGGACCGACCGGCTCGGCTGGACGTACGCCCGGTGGCGGGAGCACCTGGAGCGTCCGGGTGTCGAGACGTGGGTCGCCCACGACCGGGGCACGCCGGCCGGCTACGTCGAGCTGGAGGCCCAGGACGACGGTGTGGTGGAGATCGTCTACTTTGGTCTGATCCCGGCCTTCCGCGGCCGGCGGATCGGCGGGCACCTGCTGTCGTACGGTGTCGCGCGCGCCTGGGACCTGGCCGACCGCTGGCCGGGGCTGGCCACGACCAAGCGGGTCTGGCTGCACACGTGCAGCAAGGACGGCGAGCACGCGATGGCCAACTACCTGCGTCGCGGCTTCAAGCTGTTCGACACCAGCGTCGAGGAAGAACCGCAGGTTGCCACTCCGGGCCCTTGGCCGGGGGCCTACCCGGCCTGACCGGGCCGACGCGGCACCGCGTCGCGCATGTGAGCCACGCCTCTCTCGTCCCACATTTCGGGACCAGGATGTCCGCATGATGGATAAAGCTGGACTCCGCCGAGACGGCCGTGCCACGCTGCGGTCATGTCTGGAACTGGAGTCGCCCTGGTGAGTCGACGGCACGTCGACCTCGGCCGCATGTCCAGCGCCATCTGTCCGGCGAGCTGACCGCACCCATCCGTGGCCCACGGCCGCGAACAGCACCGCCGCACCCCCTTTTCGCCGCCTGCTGCGCGATGACGCGCACGCGCGCCTTCGCGCGCGTCGAGACGCAGGTCGGAGCCGCTTCCGTCTGTCCCGAAGGACGTGTCAACCATGGCCGCCAACCCGCAGAACCCCGCTGCCGCGACTTCCCGCCGCAAGGTGAGCCGTCACCGTGGCGAGGGTCAGTGGGCCGCGGGTCACTTCACCCCGCTCAACGGCAACGAGCAGTTCAAGAAGGACGACGACGGTCTCAATGTGCGGACACGCATTGAGACGATCTACTCCCGGCAGGGCTTCGACTCCATCGACCCCAACGACCTGCGCGGCCGGATGCGCTGGTGGGGCCTCTACACCCAGCGCAAGCCGGGCATCGACGGCGGCAAGACCGCGATCCTGGACCCTGAGGAACTGGACGACAGCTACTTCATGATGCGGGTCCGCATCGACGGCGGGGCCCTGACCACCCGCCAGCTGCGGGTGATCGGCGAGGTGTCGCAGGAGTTCGCCCGCGGCACGGCCGACATCACCGACCGGCAGAACGTCCAGTACCACTGGATCCGGATCGAGGACGTGCCCCGGATCTGGGAGCGGCTGGAGGCCGTGGGCCTGTCCACGGTGACCGCCTGCGGCGACACCCCGCGTGTGATGATCGGCTCCCCCGTCGCCGGCATCGCCGAGGACGAGATCATCGACGGCACCCCGGCGCTGGAGGAGATGAAGCGCCGGGTCCTGGGCAACAAGGCGTACTCGAACCTCCCGCGGAAGTTCAAGACGGCCATCTCGGGCTCGCCCGTGCTGGACGTGGTGCACGAGATCAACGACGTCGCGTTCGTGGGCGTCCGCCACCCCGAGCACGGGCCGGGCTTCGACCTGTGGGTGGGCGGCGGCCTGTCCACCAACCCCAAGCTGGGCGTGCGGCTGGGCGCCTGGGTCCCGCTGGAGGAGGTCCCGGACGTCTACGAGGGTGTCCTGTCGATCTTCCGCGACCACGGCTACCGACGGCTGCGCAACCGGGCCCGGCTGAAGTTCCTCGTCGCCGACTGGGGGGCCGAGAAGTTCCGCCGGGTGCTGGAGGACGAGTACCTGGGCCGCAGGCTGCTCGACGGTCCCGCTCCCGAGCAGCCCGTCCAGCAGTGGCGCGACCACATCGGCGTCCACCGCCAGAAGGACGGCCGCTTCTACGTCGGGTTCGCCCCGCGCGTCGGCCGCGTCGACGGCGCCACCCTCACCAAGATCGCCGACCTCGCCGAGGCGCACGGATCGGGCCGGGTCCGCACCACCGTCGAGCAGAAGATGATCATTCTCGACGTCGCGGAGGCGCAGGTCGACACCTTGGTCGCTGGTCTCGCGGCCCTCGACCTGACCGCCGAGCCGTCCCCGTTCCGGCGCGGCACGATGGCCTGCACGGGCATCGAGTTCTGCAAGCTCGCCATCGTCGAGACCAAGGCGCGCGGCTCCCGGCTGATCGACGAACTGGAGCGCCGCCTCCCCGAGTTCGACGAGCCGATCACCATCAACCTCAACGGCTGCCCGAACGCCTGCGCCCGTATCCAGGTCGCGGACATCGGTCTCAAGGGTCAGCTGGTCCTCAACGACCGGGGCGAGCAGGTCGAGGGCTTCCAGGTGCACCTCGGCGGCGCGCTCGGCCTGGACGCCGGGTTCGGCCGCAAGGTCCGCGGTCTGAAGGTCACCTCGGAGGAGCTGCCCGACTACGTCGAGCGGGTCCTCAGACGCTTCCAGGCGGAGCGCGAGGACGGCGAGCGGTTCGCCACCTGGGTCGGCCGCGCCTCCGAAGAGGCGCTGTCGTGAGCGAGCGTGCCGCGCCCTTCTACTGCCCCTACTGCGGCGAGGAGGACCTGCGTCCGAGCGAGCACGGGGAGCGGTCCCCCCGCGCGGGCGGGGCCGGGCACGGGGGAGGCGCCTGGGAGTGCGCGGACTGCAACCGGGCTTTTCGGCTGACGTTCCTCGGGCTGCTGTCCCAGGGACTGAGGCGAGGGGACGACGGAGGGGAGAAGCGGACATGACGACCACTCAGCGGGACCGTACGGCTGAGGAGCTGAAGGCACTGGCCGAGCAGGCCGGCCGCGATCTGGAGGACGCCTCCGCGCTGGAGATCCTCCAGTGGGCGGCCCGGACCTTCGGCGACCGGTTCTGCGTCACCTCCTCCATGGAGGACGCGGTGGTGGCCCACCTCGCCTCCCGGGCCGTGCCCGGCGGCAGCCGCGTCGACGTCGTGTTCCTCGACACCGGCTACCACTTCCCGGAGACGATCGGCACCCGTGACGCGGTCGAGGCCGTGATGGACGTCAACGTCATCACGCTGACGCCGCGGCAGACGGTCGCCGAGCAGGACGCCGAGTACGGCCCCAGGCTGCACGACCGCGACCCCGACCTGTGCTGCGCGCTGCGCAAGGTGCAGCCCCTGGAGGAAGGGCTCAGGAGCTACCAGGCGTGGGCGACCGGGCTGCGCCGCGACGAGTCCCCGACCCGGGCGAACACCCCGGTCGTCGGCTGGGACGACAAGCGGCGGAAGGTGAAGATCTCCCCCATCGCCCGCTGGACGCAGGACGACGTGGACGCCTACGTCGCCGAACACGGCGTGCTGACCAATCCGCTGCTGACGGACGGCTACGCCTCCGTGGGCTGCGCGCCCTGCACCCGCCGGGTCCTCGCGGGCGAGGACCCGCGCGCCGGCCGCTGGGCCGGGCGAGCCAAGACCGAGTGCGGGCTGCACGGCTGACCATGACCGTGCTTCCGACGAACCCAAGGAACCAGGAGCCCCACGTGACCACCGGAGCCACCGTCTGGCTCACCGGTCTGCCGAGCGCCGGCAAGACCACCATCGCCTACGAGCTGGCCGGCCGGCTGCGCGCGGAGGGCCACCGCGTCGAGGTGCTCGACGGCGACGAGACCCGGGAGTTCCTCTCGGCGGGGCTCGGCTTCAGCCGCGAGGACCGGCACACCAACGTGCAGCGCATCGGCTTCGTCGCCGAACTGCTCGCCCGCAACGGCGTCAAGGTGCTGGTCCCGGTGATCGCCCCGTACGCCGACAGCCGGGACGCGGTGCGCAAGCGGCACGAGGAGAACGGGACCGCGTACGTGGAGGTGCACGTGGCCACCCCCGTCGAGGTGTGCTCCGAGCGCGACGTGAAGGGCCTGTACGCCCGGCAGGCCGCCGGCGAGCTGACCGGCCTGACGGGGGTCGACGACCCGTACGAGGAACCCCGGACGCCCGAGCTGCGCATCGAGTCGCAGCACCAGACCGTGCAGGAGTCCGCGGCGTCCGTCCACACGCTGCTCAGCGAGAGGGGACTGGCATGACGACCGTCGCCGAGACCGGCAGGACCGGGAAGGGCGGCGAGGGCACGGGCACCCCGTACGCCCTCTCCCACCTGGACGCGCTGGAGTCCGAGGCGGTGCACATCTTCCGCGAGGTGGCGGGCGAGTTCGAGAACCCGGTGATCCTGTTCTCCGGCGGCAAGGACTCCATCGTCATGCTGCACCTGGCGCTGAAGGCGTTCGCGCCGGCGGCGGTGCCGTTCGCGCTGCTGCACGTGGACACCGGGCACAACTTCCCCGAGGTCCTCGACCACCGCGACCGCGCGGTGGCCCGGCACGGACTGCGCCTCCACGTGGCGTCCGTGCAGGACTACATCGACCGCGGGGTGCTGAAGGAGCGCCCGGACGGCACCCGCAACCCGCTGCAGACCCTCCCCCTGACGGAGAAGATCGCCTCGGAGCGGTTCGACGCGGTGTTCGGCGGCGGACGCCGCGACGAGGAGAAGGCGCGGGCCAAGGAGCGGGTGTTCTCCCTGCGCGACGAGTTCTCCCAGTGGGACCCGCGCCGGCAGCGGCCCGAGCTGTGGAACCTGTACAACGGGCGGCACGCCCCCGGTGAGCACGTGCGGGTCTTCCCGCTGTCCAACTGGACCGAGCTGGACGTGTGGCAGTACATCGCCCGCGAGGGCATAGAGCTGCCGGAGATCTACTTCGCGCACGAGCGCGAGGTCTTCCGGCGGGGCGGCATGTGGCTGACGGCCGGCGACTGGGGCGGCCCCCGCGACGACGAGTCCGTGGAGAAGCGGCTCGTGCGCTACCGCACCGTCGGCGACATGTCCTGCACCGGTGCCGTCGACTCCGAGGCGGTGACGCTGGAGCAGGTGATCGCCGAGATCACCGCCTCCCGGCTGACCGAGCGGGGCGCGACCCGCGCCGACGACAAGCTCTCCGAGGCCGCGATGGAAGACCGCAAGCGCGAGGGGTACTTCTAGCCATGACCAGCACCACCGAACCCGCCGAGCCGCTGTCGGTCGACCAACTGTCGGCCACGACCCTGCTGCGGTTCGCCACCGCCGGCTCCGTCGACGACGGCAAGTCCACCCTGGTGGGCCGCCTGCTGCACGACTCCAAGTCGGTCCTCACCGACCAGCTGGAGGCCGTGGAACGCGCCTCGGCCGGCCGCGGCCAGGAGGGCCCCGACCTGGCGCTGCTGACGGACGGCCTGCGTGCCGAGCGCGAGCAGGGCATCACCATCGACGTGGCCTACCGCTACTTCGCCACGCCCCGCCGCCGGTTCATCCTCGCCGACACCCCGGGCCATGTGCAGTACACCCGGAACATGGTCACCGGCGCCTCGACCGCCGAGCTGACGGTGGTCCTCGTCGACGCCCGCAACGGCGTCGTCGAGCAGACCCGCCGGCACGCGGCGATCGCCGCGCTGCTGCGTGTGCCGCACGTGGTCCTGGCCGTCAACAAGATGGACCTGGTGGACTACCGGGAGCCCGTGTTCGCCGCGATCGCCGAGGAGTTCACGGCGTACGCGACCGAGCTGGGCGTCCCGGAGGTCACCGCGATCCCCATCTCGGCGCTCCTCGGCGACAACGTCGTGGAGCCGTCCGCGCACATGGACTGGTACGGCGGCCCGACGGTGCTGGAGCACCTGGAGACGGTGCCGGTCAGCCACGACCTGGCGCACTGCCACGCCCGGCTGCCCGTGCAGTACGTGATCCGTCCGCAGACCGCCGAGCACCCGGACTACCGCGGCTACGCAGGCCAGATCGCCGCCGGCACCTTCCGGGTCGGCGACGAGGTCACCGTCCTGCCGTCGGGACGGACCACGAAGGTCACCGGGATCGACCTGCTCGGGGAGCCGGTCGACGCGGCCTGGACGCCGCAGTCGGTGACGCTGCTGCTCGAGGACGACATCGACATCTCGCGCGGCGACCTGATCGTGCCGGCCAAGGACGCGCCCGCCACCACGCAGGACGTGGAGGCGACGGTGTGCCACGTCGCCGACCAGCCGCTGACCGTCGGACACCGGGTACTGCTCAAGCACGGCACCCGCACGGTCAAGGCGATCGTCAAGGACATCCCCTCCCGGCTGACCCTGGACGACCTGTCCCTGCACCCGCACCCGGGCCGGCTGGCCGCCAACGACATCGGCCGGGTGAAGATCCGCACCGCCCAGCCGCTGCCGGCCGACTCCTACGCCGACTCGCGCCGCACCGGCTCGTTCATCCTCATCGACCCGAACGACGGCACCACGCTGACCGCGGGCATGGTCGGCGAGTCGTTCGCCGCCCCGGAGCCCGTCAAGGACGAGGCGCAGGACGACGGATGGGACTTCTGACGTGAACCGCACCGACGCGTACGCGACGTTCGCCACGGAGGGCGGCCGGGTCGGCAGCGGCGCCCTCGGCTGGGGGTCCCCCCGAACGGGGGTCGGCGGAGGACAGGGCGGAGTGGCGCGATGTGCCGTCTGACGCCGCCGGCGGGCCGGGGGCGCGCGCACGCCCCGCGTGCCCGGGTCCGCCACCGTCCGCGGCACCGAAGACATGCCGACCTCCCGGCCACGACCTGAGAGATCGTGACCGCCGGGCCTCCGAGAGGAATGACCTCCCGTGCCTTCCACACCCTTCCTGCGCCGCGCCGCCGCGGTGCTGGCCGCGCTCCCGCTGCTCTCCCTCGCCGCCTGTGGTTACGGCTCCGAGGCCAAGGACGACGGCACCGCCAAGGTGGCGGCCGGCGCCGAGAAGACCGACGGCCTCGACACCGTCACGATCGGCTACTTCGGCAACCTGACACACGCGACCGCGCTCGTCGGCAACCGGAAGGGTTTCTTCCAGAAGGAGCTCGGCGCCACCAAGGCGCGGTACGCGACCTTCAACGCGGGCCCGTCGGAGATCGAGGCACTCAACTCCGGCTCCATCGACATCGGCTGGATCGGCCCGTCCCCGGCAGTCAACGGCTACACCAGGTCCGACGGCAAGGGCCTGAGGATCATCGGCGGTTCGGCGTCCGGCGGGGTGAAGCTGGTCGTCGACCCCAGGAAAATCACGTCCCCGGAGGACGTCAAAGGCAAGCGGATCGCCACTCCACAGCTCGGCAACACCCAGGACGTGGCGTTCCTGAACTGGATCGCCGAGCAGGGCTGGAAGGTCGACCCGCAGAGCGGCAAGGGCGACGTCACGGTCGTCCGCAGCGACAACAAGGTCACGCCGGACGCCTTCAGGGCCGGTTCGATCGACGGCGCGTGGGTGCCGGAGCCGACGGCGTCCAAGCTGGTCGCCGAGGGCGGCAAGGTGCTGCTCGACGAGGCCTCGCTGTGGCCGGGCAAGAAGTTCGTGATCACGAACGTCGTCGTGCGCCGGCAGTTCCTCGAGGCCCACCCGAAGGCCGTCGAGGCGGTGCTGAGGGCCTCGGTCGCGACGAACGAGTGGATCAACGCCCACCCCGCCGAGGCGAAGGCCGCGGCCAACGAGCAGCTGCGGGCCGGCTCCGGCAAGGCGCTGCCCGCGCAGGTGCTGGACCCGGCGTGGGAGTCGATCCAGATCACCGACGACCCGCTGGCCGTCACCCTCGGCACCCAGGCGGACCACGCGGTCAAGGCCGGACTGCTGGAGAAGCCCGACCTCAAGGGGATCTACGACCTCACGATCCTCAACAAGGTGCTCAAGGCCGCCGGCCGGGGTCCGGTGTCCGACGCCGGTCTCGGCGTCGGCTGACCCACGATCCCGATCAGTCCCCAGGAGGTGACGACCATGGCCACCACGATCCTCGCCAAGGCCGGCGAGTCGCTCGATCAGGCGGCCCGCCTCGAGCACGTCTCGAAGTCCTTCGCAGGACCGGGTGGGCGGCAGCTCGTCCTGGACGACGTCAGTCTCGACGTCGCGCCGGGCGAGTTCGTGACCCTCCTGGGGGCCTCGGGCTGCGGCAAGTCGACGCTGCTGAACCTCGTGGCGGGCCTGGACAGGCCCACCACCGGCTCCATCACCACGGACGGCCGGCCGGCGCTGATGTTCCAGGAGCACGCCCTGTTCCCGTGGCTGACCGCGGGCAAGAACATCGAACTGGCCCTGAGGCTGCGGGGCGTGCCCAAGGCCGACCGGCGCGGCAAGGCCGAGGAACTGCTCGAACTCGTGCGGCTGAAGGGCGCCTACGGCAAGCGGGTGCACGAACTGTCGGGCGGTATGCGGCAGCGCGTGGCCATGGCCCGGGCGCTGGCGCAGGAGAGCGGCCTGCTGCTGATGGACGAGCCGTTCGCGGCCCTGGACGCGATCACCCGGGACGTGCTGCACGACGAGCTGACCCGGATCTGGGCGGAGACCGGAGTGTCGGTGCTGTTCGTCACGCACAACGTGCGCGAGGCGGTGCGTCTCGCGCAGCGGGTCGTCCTGCTGTCCTCCCGCCCGGGCCGGGTGGCGCGCGAGTGGACGGTCGACATCCCCCAGCCGCGTCGCATCGAGGACGCGCCCGTGGCGGAACTGTCCATCGAGATCACCGAAGTACTGCGGGGAGAGATCCGGCGCCATGGCCAGCACTGAGACGAAGACGCCACAGGACGCCGGGAGCGTCGAGGCGGGCCTCGACGCGCTGGAGGCCGGGACGGTCAGCCGTCCGTCCTTCCGGCAGACCCTCGTGAACAAGATCCTGCCGCCGGTCGTCGCCGTCGCGGTCGTGCTGGTGGTGTGGCAGGGGCTGGTGTCGTTCGGGGTCGTCACCGACCCGACCAAGCTGCCCCCGCCCGCCGCGGTCTGGGACACGGTGCGTGAGGCGTGGCTGCAGGGCACGCTGCTCGGCTACATCTGGACGAGCGTCTCGCGCGGTCTGCTCGGCTTCCTCTTCGCGCTGCTGATCGGCACTCCGCTGGGTCTGCTGGTGGCCCGGGTGAAGTTCGTGCGCGCGGCGATCGGACCGATCCTGTCCGGGCTGCAGTCGCTGCCGTCGGTGGCGTGGGTGCCCCCGGCCGTGATCTGGCTGGGCCTGGACAACTCGATGATGTACGCGGTGATCCTGCTCGGCGCGGTCCCGTCGATCGCCAACGGGCTGGTGTCCGGCGTCGACCAGGTGCCGCCGCTGTTCCTGCGGGCGGGCCGCACCATGGGCGCGACCGGCCTGAAGGGCACCTGGCACATCACGCTGCCGGCCGCGCTGCCCGGCTATGTGGCGGGCCTGAAGCAGGGCTGGGCGTTCTCGTGGCGGTCGCTGATGGCCGCGGAGATCATCGCGTCGTTCCCCGACCTCGGGGTGGGACTCGGCCAGCTCCTGGAGAACGGCCGCAACGCCAGCGACATGGCCATGGTCTTCGAGGCCATCCTGCTCATCCTGGCCGTCGGCATCGCGATCGACCTGCTGATCTTCAGCCCGCTGGAGCGGTGGGTGCTGCGCAGCCGCGGTCTGCTGGCGCGGAGCTGAGGGCCCATGCCTGAACCGGTGCTTGTCGTCGTCGCCCACGGCAGCCGTGACCCGCGGCACGCCGCGACCGTGCACGCCCTCGTCGGGCGGGTGCGGTCGCTGCGGCCCGGGCTGCGCGTGGAGACCGGCTTCCTGGACTTCAACGTCCCGTCCGTGCCCGGGGTACTGGAGTCGCTGGCCGCGCGGGGCGTGCGGGACGTGGTGGCGCTGCCGCTGCTGCTGACGCGCGCCTTCCACGCGAAGGCGGACATCCCCGCGGTGCTGCGGGAGGCGCCGTCGCGGCTGCGGATCACACAGGCGGAGGTCCTCGGTCCCTCGCCGCTGCTGATGCGGGCGCTGGAACGGCGCCTGAACGAGGCGGGACTGTCGCCCGCCGACAAGTCCTCGACCGGGGTCGTGCTGGCCTCGGCGGGGTCCACCGATCCGGAGGCGGGCGCAGTGATCGCTGACATCGCGCGGGAGTGGCGGCACACCGGTTGGTGCGCCGTGCGGCCTGCGTTCGCCTCCGCCGTGTCCGCCGAGGGCTTCCCGAGCACCGAGGACGCGGTGCGCGCACTGCGGGCGCTGGGCTGCGCGAGGGTCGCGGTCGCCCCGTACGTGCTGGCCCCCGGTTTCCTGCCGGACCGCATCGCCCGGGGCGCGGCCGCAGCCGACCTCCTCGCCGACGTGCTCGGCCCGGCGCCCGAGGTGGCCCGGGTGGTGCTGGAGCGCTACGACGCCGCACGGACACCGGCTCTCCGGGCCGTCGGGGCCTGAGGAATCCGAAGGGTCCGAAGGGGGCGCGGTGCGGGTCGGGTTGTCCCGTGCCGGCGGGCGGACGAAGCTCCGCGGCCGGGGCCCCGTGGCGGGCAGGCGAGCCCTGGTTGCCGGGGCACCCGTGTCCGCGGTCCGGCACTCCCCTGCGATGCCGGACCGCGGACACGGGGCGGTCCCACGCGGCGGGACACTCGTCCCACCACCCGCCGTGGGCCGGCCACTTGCTTCTGCGCCGCCTGCGGCGCTCGTGTCACTCGCCGCCGGCTTCGAGGGTCGTGATTCGGTCAGCCGAAACGGAGGGCTCCCGTGCGGGTCCGCTCGAGCGCGGAGCAGTCCTGGTACGTGGCCTGGGCCCGGAAGCCGTCGAAGAGCCCGGCGGCGCGGGCGGCCCGTGGCAGCAGCCGACGGCACGCGTCCGGACCGCACCGTGCGCTCGGCATGGAGGGTGGGCGTGGCCGTACAGCCGCCGGATCCCTGCCCGGCACCGGCCTCGTGGCCGCGCGGCCGGTCCGGTGGGCGCGCCGTGATCGTGGCCGAAATTGGTCATGCCGTCGGCGCCGCGGACCCGGGCTCAGGGCCCACGGTCCGATCGACGCGCTGGTCAGCCGTCCGCTTGCCCCGCCGCTCGCGCGCCCGAGCTCACTCCCGCGTCAGCTCGACGAGCTTGACGACGGTGTTCCAGTTGCGCGTGGTGGCGATCAGCCCCTTGGTCAGCCGGCGCCCGGCCAGGTCCGCGGCGAGCTGGGAGCGGCCGAGGCCGTCCGGCGCGTACAGGTACAGCGCCCGGTCGCCGAGGCGGAACTCCTCGGGGAGACGTGCGGCCGGGTCGATCTCCGCGAAGCGCGAGGCGTCGACCGGCGCGGAGAAGTAGGTGACGTGCAGCTGCCTGCCCTCCAGCTCGGCTGCCGGGAACGGGCACGCCTCGGCGACCGCCCGCAGATAGGCGTGGTCACGGACGATCACGTCCACCGCGAAGCCGAACCGCTCCTCGATCGCCTCGGTCAGTCGCGCCGCCAGCGACTCCTCGTCGCCGCCGCGGGCGGCGAAGACGGCCTGCCCGCTCTGCAGGTAGGTGCGGACGCCGTCGTGACCGAGGTCCTCCAGGAGCGTGCGCAGCCCGGCCATCGGCATCTTCCGGCTGCCGCCCACGTTGATCCCGCGCAGCAGCGCCGCGTACATCGTCATGCCCACACCATAGAGCGGCCGTCGTGCCCCGTGGGGGCGGGCACGACGGCCGCCGGCCGTGCGGCCGGACGCACGCCCTCCCGGCCCCTCACGGCGCTTCCCCCATTGTCCACTGACGTGGTGACGTGTTCAACGAGCCGGCGCACGCCGGGTGACGTGTCCCGGCAGGGGCGGCCGCGGGGACCGGCGCCGTGCCGCGGTGGCCGTCCGGACGCGGCCGGCCCGGCTCCGGCAGCCCGGCGCCGGGCACGCCACCACTCATGCGCCACGGTTCGACGTGGTCGAGCAGTGTGGTCCCCCAGGCCGACGGGCCGTCGTCGGGCGTGGGAAGGGTGGAGTGCCACGGCTTCACCTCGGCACCGGTCCGGGCGACCTTGTCGGCGAAGGCGGGCGGGATGGCGTACGTGACCCGGTGTCCGCGCGCGACGAGCTCGCGGATCACCTCCAGGCTGGGGTTGACGTGGCCGTGGGCGGCGAAGGAGAAGATGGCGATGTGAGCGGGCGCGGTCATGACACTGACGCCAACGAGACGATACGTCTCGTGCAACGCGATGACCGGCGCCTGGTGGGCGGTGCACCCCGTCGGCAGCCGGCGGTGCGCAGTCGGCAGTCTGCAGCCGCCGACCATCGGCCTCGCCAGGACCGCCCACCGGCTCCGGCCTGTGCTGATGCGAGACTGGCCGTCGCATGGCGATGCCGCGCCGGCGTGCGCACGGCAGGGCGTGGAGCCGCCACGGACGCGCGACCCGTCCACGGCGGCCCGGCCGGCACGAGGTACCGAACGGACACGGACACGGAGGCGGGCGATGGACGAGGCACGGGCGCGGGACGTACTGGCCGCTGCGGGAGTGCTGCCCGGCCGGGCCCCGGACGCGCGGCTCCTCGCCCTGGGCGAGAACGCCGTGTTCGCCGCCGGGGACCTGGTCGTCAAGGTGGGCCGGGACGCCGAACTGCTGGACCGGGCCCGGCGCGAGCTGCGGACCGCGGTGTGGCTGGCCGAGGCGGGCGTGCCCGCCGTACGTGCGGCCGACCCCGAGGCGCTGCTGGTCGACGGGCACCCGGTGACCGTCTGGCACCGGCTGGCCGACCCGGTCCGTCCGGCCGGGCCCCAGGACCTGGCCGACCTGCTGCGGGTCGTTCACGCACTGCCCCATCCTCCCTTCGGACTGCCGCCGCGCGAGCTGCTGGGCGGCGTGGAGCGCTGGCTGCGGCTCGCGGGCGACGCGATCGACCTCGCGGACGCGGCGTACCTGCGCGAGCGGCGCGACGGCTTCGCGGCGGCCGCGGCCGCGCTGACCCCGCACCTGCCGCCGGGCCCCATCCACGGCGACGCGCTGCCGCGCAACGTGCACATCGGCCCGGACGGTCCGGTCCTGGTCGACCTGGAGACCTTCTCCGCCGATCTGCGCGAGCACGACCTGGTGGTGATGGCCCTCTCGCGCGACCGCTACGGCCTGCCCGCCGAGGCGTACGAGGCCTTCACCGCGGCCTACGGCTGGGACGTGCGCGAGTGGGAGGGCTGCGCGGTGCTGCGCGGCGCCCGGGAGACGGCCAGCTGCGCCTGGGTCGCCCAGCACGCCCCCAGCAACCCGAAGGCGCTCGCCGAGTTCGAGCGCCGCGTCGCCTCACTGCGGGACGGCGACGAGACGGTGCGCTGGTACCCGTTCTGACCGAACCGCCGGCGAAGCGCTGCCCGGAGCGCCGCAGCGGAATGCCGGCGAACCGCTCGGGTGGAACGGCAGACCGAAACCCCTCGGCGGGGCGGTGGGAGCGGCGCCGGCGCGAGGGATGACCCCCAGGACGAGGAACCGTGTGGCGCCCGCACGAGACCGACGACGGGGCCGGCCACTGGGCCGCCCGACCCGCCGTCGGGCAGGTCCTGGTCCTGTCGTGCGGACCAGGCCGGCTGTGCGGCGCGGTGCCTTTGGACAGACCCCGCGACGCCGGCGTGACAGGACTCAAGGCCCGGCCGGGGGCTCGACGCGGGCGGCCGCGCCTCGGACCGCCCCCGGCCGCTCAGACCGTCTCGCCGGCGGGCTCGCGCAGTGGCCAGGCCCCGTCGACCACCGCGGCCGCGTCGCCCTTGCCGCGCAGGAAGGCCTGGAAGTCCGCCGCCCAGGCCGCGTACCACTCGATCTGGCGGCTGTGCAGCTCCGCCGCGCCGAGGGCCGCCACCTTCGGGTGGCGGGCGGCTATCGCACAGGCCAGCCGCGCCGCGGCGAGGGCGTCGGCCGAGGCGTCGTGGGCGGAGCCGAGCACGACGCCGTACTCCGCACAGACCGCCTCCAGCGTGCGCTTGCCCCGGCGGTAGCGGTCGGCCCAGCGGTCGATGGTGTACGGGTCGACGACCGGGCCCGGCGGCGCGCCGCCGAGACGGTCCCGGAGCGACGGCAGTCCGTGGCGGCGCAGTTCCGCGGCCAGCAGGCTCAGGTCGAAGGCGGCGTTGTACGCGACGACCGGCACGCCCGTCTGCCAGTACGCCACCAGGACGTCGGCGATCGCGTCCGCGACGCGGTCGGCCGGGCTTCCCTCGGCGACCGCGCGTTCGTTGGTGATGCCGTGCACGGCCACCGCGTCCGCCGGGATCTCCACTCCCGGGTCCGCCAGCCACTCCCGGCGTCCCAACGGCTGCCCGTCCCTGACCTCGATCACGGCTGCCGTGACGATGCGCGCCTCGCGCGGATCCGTCCCGGTCGTCTCCAGGTCGAAGCCGGTCAGCAGTTCCCGGTACCAGCCCATGGCGGCCCCCCTTCTCGGTGATGCTCTCCCCCGGTGCTCCTCACCCTCGCACGCGCCACTGACAATCAGCAGATCGCGATCCGCTTCGGGCCGCGGCCCCCTCGTGGCCCCGCCGACGCGCCGCCGGCGAGAGACTGTCCCGTCGGCTCACGACACGTCAGGGGAGTCCAGGACCGGTCCGAGACGGGTCCGGACAGACTCGGGCGGGTCAGGACACGGGCCGCGCGTCCGCCCACATCACTTCGAACTCCTCGCGGTACGTGCCGAAGAGTCCCCCTTCGTCCACCTCGTCCGACTTGACCACACGCGTGCCGTTCCGCAGGACGAACACCGGTGCCTCCATGCCCCGGCTGCGCCGCAGATAGGACTGCACGACCGCGATGCCGTCGGAGCCGTCGCCGTTGACCAGGTACGCCGCCACGCGGGGTGTCTCGTCGTAGACCTGGATCTCGAAGGCGCCCGGGTCGCGCAGCCGGGAGCGGACCCGGCGCATGTGCAGGATGTTCATCTCCACCGAGCGGCTGAGCTCGCCGCGCTTGAGCCCGAGTTCGCGCTCGCGCCGCTTGACCGCGCCGGAGGCCGGGTTCAGGAACAGCAGCCGCACCCGGCTGCCCGACTCGGCAAGACGCACCAGGCGGCGGCCGGAGAAGTTCTGCACCAGCAGGTTCAGGCCGATGCCGATGGCGTCCAGGCGCCGGGCGCCGCCGAAGATGTCCTCGGCCGGGAACCGGCGCAGCAGCCGCACCCGGTCGGGGTGCACGGCGACCACGTCCGCGTACCGGTCGCCGACCAGGTCCTCGACCGCGTCGATCGGCAGCCGCCGCGCCGAGGGCACGTCGCCGTCGGCACCGAGGATCCCCAGCAGCCGCGCGGAGGCCCGCTCGGCCTGGTTCAGCACGGCCTCGGACAGAGCCCGGTTGCGCGAGACGACGTTCCGGGTGACCTCCAGCTCGTCCAGGGCGAGTTCGAGGTCCCGGCGCTCGTCGACGTACGGCTCGAAGCAGGGCCAGTGCTGCACCATCAGCTCCCGCAGCTGCGGCAGCGTCAGGAAGCTGATCACGTTGTCGTCGGCCGGATCGAGCAAGTAGCCCTTGCGGCGGCTGACTTCGCGGACGGCGACGGCGCGCTGCACCCACTCCTGGCCGGCGGGCCCGGCCGCGGCGACCACCCACTCGTCGCCGTGGACGGGTTCGTAGACGGGGCGCAGCACGGCGGAGACGACGGCGCGCAGCCGCTGCTCGACGAGGTTCAGCCAGATGTAGGCCCGGCCCGCCCGCTGCGCCCGGGTGCGCACCTCGTGCCAGGCGTCCGCGCCCCAGTCCAGCTCCGGCCCGATGGAACCCGCGTTCATCGGCCGGGCCAGGGACACCGCGCCGGGCGGGACGTCTGTGGAGTCCCCCTCGCGACTCTCGTCGCCAGGGGGCAGCTCCAGGCCTCCCGAGCCCACCCGTGCACCGCCTTCCGCTCCCCCGAGCACTCCCCGTCCCAACGATCAAGGAAGACTACTCCGGGAGCGGTCCGCAGTGCAGCCGGATGGGCAGCTCACTACTCAACTACCTTCTCTCGGCCGTCCGTTCTGCCCCCGGAGGGCGGACGGCGTGAGCGGATTCATGGCCGTGACGTCGCGTGGGACCAGGGAGAATCCCTGCCAGTGGACGGGCATGGGCTGCTGGTCCTCGTCCCGCGCGACATGGTGGAATCCGACGTTCACCCACACGACAGGGTGAGTGAGGTTCTGCCCGTTGACCCACCGGTCGACGGACGTGCCGTGCCCGGCACCGCAGTCGAGCAGGTTGTCGCTGGCGAACTGCTCACACTTGGCGTATTCGGTGAAGTAGATGTCGTGCCGCGTGAAGGGCCGGCCGGCGTAGGTGGTCGTGGCGCCGGGGACGAACTCGTAGGAACGGGCGTGTCCGTCCGTGTTCTTCCCGGTGGCGCTGACGATCCGCCACCAGCGGCCGTTCCTGGCGTCGCCCGCGAGTTCCCTGGTGACCTTGGTGCGCGTGGTCCGCTCGCTCGGGCCCTGCTGTCCGCGCCCGGGCGCGGCGGCGACGGAGTCGTACTGCTCGATCCGCCCCTTGGAGGAACCGTCCAGGTCGAAGTCGAGCCGCCAGAAGACGTTGTGGCTGTGGCTGGTGGCGTACCCCTTGGCGCCCTTGCCGAGCGGCCAGCCCCGGCCGTCACCGGCGTCGTAGTCGAAGGGCGAGAGGCTGCCGGTGGCGCCGACGTTCATGTGCATCGTGCCGTCGTCCTGGAACCGCCACTCGGTGATGTACTCGTACCAGCCCACCTTGTTCACGGTGTACACCAGCAGGTCCTTGCCCTGGGCCTGGTGGACTCCGGCCAGGTCGTCGGTCTGCATGCGGTAGGCGTGGCCGCGGGAGCGGGTCGTGACGCACAGCCCCCTGCCCTTCTGGTGCTGCGGGTCGTAGGGGTCGGGCACCTTGACGGTCCTTATGGTGCCGCCGGGGCACTCGGCGGGCGCCAGGTCCATCAGCCCCTGGCCGAAGCCGGCCTGGGTGAGGTCGCTGTACTCGTTCCCGCCGTCGTCGTAGGGCACGTGGATCTGGGCGAGCTTGGCGGTGGCCAGCACCTTGACCGGCCGGGTCTCGCCGGGGGGCTGGTAGGAGACGTGCTCGAGGACGAGCCCGGCGGTCCCCTCGTAGCGCCAGCACATCCGCCAGACGGTGCCGGTGGCGAGCTTCTGTTCGATGCGGTGGGCCGCGCCGCAGTCGGCGGCCGCGGCGGCCGCCGCCCGCGCCACGGTGGTCCCCGGCTGCGCGGTGGCCGGCCCGGCGCCGGTGGTCGTGACGGCGACGAGGGCGGCCAGACAGAGACCGAGCGCCACCCGCCTGCGGGCGCGGCCGGTTCTGGTCCTGGACGCGCCGTTCAACGGCGCGCTGTTCACGGGCTTGCTGTTCACGGGCATGAGGAAGCGACTCCCTGTCGGAAGGAGCAAGTCGGAAGGAGCATCAAGTCGGAAGGAGCATGTGGAAGGGCGAGCGACGGGTCGGCGGACCGCTCGCGGGGCCGCTCAGGCGCCGAGGCGGCCGACCTTGCGTGCACTGAGGTCGATCACGAAGGCGCGCGCGTCGATCCACGCCCCGTTCCTGATCTTCGGGAAGAGCCGGGCGCAGCGGTGCTCGCCGCACCGGTCGAGCAGCGCCGGCTGGGCGCCCGGGGCGGCCCGGTAGACCATGCTGTCGAGCAGCAACTGGTCCGGCGAGGTGAGCCTGCCGCCGGTGGCGTCGTGGTAGTCCGCGCGCAGGCCGGCCCCCAGCGGGTCGGCGATCAGGATGCGGGCGGCCTCGGCGCTCTCGTCGCGGCTCAGCGGCGGCTGCACCCCGTGCTGCCTGCCGGTGTGCTCGACCTCCCCGGTGCCGAGGTCGACGGTCGCGGTGACGACGGCGTCGTCCTGGTAGTCGTAGAAGGTGACGTCGGCGCGCCGGGGCGCGCGCGGGTCGTCGAGCTCGGCCGTCTCGGGCGGCGAGAGCTCGACGCCGAGACGCTGCGGGCCGCGCCCGCCCGTGACGTTCTCACCGCCGGCGGCCGGCCGGCGGTGCACGGCCAGCGCCCGGGCCCGCTCGATCTCGTCGTCGGTCAGCGGGTCGCGCCCCGCTCCCCTCGTCCCCTCGGCCGGCGCCGGCGCGACGACGCCGGGTGCCGGCGTGTCCTGTCCCCCGGCCGCCGCACCCGCCGCCGGGCGACCCCCGGCCCTCCCTGTCTCACCGGCCCCCGCCGTGCCCGGCAGGGTGACGGCGACCATCGCGGCCGTCGCCACGACCGCGACGGCCGCACCGGCCACCACCTTGCCCAGATGTCGATGCACAACTGTGCGCACATTTCCCTCTACCACCCGTGGTCACGGGAGTACGTTTCGCCCCACTGGTTCGGCATAGCGTGTATGCACTGGTCGAGCGGTAAGAGGGAGGTAGGTCAGAGGTGGTTCCCTCACTCGCGGGAACACTCGGAACGAAGGTGCCACCAGGGGCGCCACTCACCTGAAAGAGTCGTGTCCATGCAGGTCTGGCCTGGAGAGGCATATCCACTCGGTGCCACGTACGACGGCGCCGGCACCAACTTCGCGGTCTTCACGGAAGCCGCGGACCGAGTAGAGCTGTGTCTGCTGCACGACGACGGCTCGGAGACGGCCGTGGAGATGCGGGAGAGCGACGCGTTCGTCCGGCACGCGTACGTGCCGGGCATCATGCCGGGACAACGGTACGGATTCCGGGTGCACGGTCCGTACGCCCCGGAGCGCGGGCTGCGCTGCAACTCCGCGAAGCTGCTGCTCGACCCGTACGCGCGGGCGATCAGCGGTGACATCCGGTGGGGCGAGGAGGTGTACGGCTACCACTTCGACGACCCGGACAGGCGCAACGACCTCGACTCGGCCCCCCACACCATGACGTCGGTCGTGGTCAACCCGTACTTCGACTGGGGCGACGACCGGCCACCGCGCCACGGGTACCACGAGACGGTGATCTACGAGGCCCATGTGAAGGGCCTGACCATGCGGCACCCGGGGCTGCCCGACGAACTGCGCGGGACCTACGCGGCGCTCGCCCACCCGGCGATCATCGAGCACCTGACGGAGCTCGGAGTCACCGCGCTGGAGCTGATGCCGGTGCACCAGTTCGTGAACGACCACCGCTTGGTCGACATGGGGCTGAACAACTACTGGGGCTACAACACGGTCGGCTTCTTCGCCCCGCACAACGCGTACGCCTCCTGGGGCGACCGCGGCCAGCAGGTGCTGGAGTTCAAGTCGGCGGTCCGGGCGCTGCACGAGGCCGGCATCGAGGTCATCCTCGACGTCGTCTACAACCACACCGCCGAGGGCAACCACCTGGGGCCGACGCTGTCCTTCAAGGGCATCGACAACCCTCGGTACTACCGCCTCACGGACGACCCGCAGTACTACATGGACACCACCGGCACCGGGAACTCGCTGCTCATGCGGTCCCCGCACGTGCTGCAGATGATCATGGACTCGCTGCGGTACTGGGTCACCGAGATGCACGTCGACGGCTTCCGCTTCGACCTCGCGGCGACCCTGGCCCGGCAGTTCCACGAGGTGGACCGGCTGTCGTCGTTCTTCGACCTGGTGCAGCAGGACCCGGTGGTCTCCCAGGTGAAGCTGATCGCCGAACCGTGGGACGTCGGCGAGGGCGGCTACCAGGTGGGCAACTTCCCGCCGCTGTGGACCGAGTGGAACGGCAAGTACCGCGACACCGTCCGCGACCTGTGGCGGGGCGAACCGCGGGCACTCGCCGAGTTCGCCTCCCGGCTGACCGGCTCGTCCGACCTGTACCAGGACGACGGCCGCCGGCCGCTGGCCTCGATCAACTTCGTGACCTGCCACGACGGCTTCACGCTGCACGACCTGGTGTCGTACAACGAGAAGCACAACGAGGCCAACGGCGAGGACAACCGGGACGGCGAGAGCCACAACCGGTCCTGGAACGGCGGGGTCGAGGGCGAGACGGACGATCCGGAGGTCCTCGGGCTGCGGGTCCGCCAGATGAAGAACTTCTTCGCGACGCTGATGCTGTCGCAGGGCGTGCCCATGATCAGTCACGGCGACGAGTTCGCGCGGACCCAGCAGGGCAACAACAACGCCTACTGCCAGGACAACGAGCTGTCCTGGGTGCGCTGGCCGGACGACGGGAAGGACGGCGGCGAGCTGCCCGACTTCGTCCGGGCGATGGCCGAGCTGCGCCGGCAGCACCCGGTCTTCCGCCGCCGCCGCTTCTTCCACGGGCGGCCGGTGGAGGGCACGCACGACGAGCTGTCCGACATCGGCTGGTTCACCCCGGAGGGCCAGGAGATGACGCAGCAGGACTGGGACTCCGCCCAGGCGTCCGCGCTGACGGTGTTCCTGAACGGCAACGCGATCTCCGAACCGGGCCCGCGAGGGGAGCGGATCACCGACGACTCGTTCCTGCTGATGTTCAACGCCTCGCCGGAGCCGCTCGAGTTCGTCGTGCCGATCGATCAGGGGCGCCAGTGGGAGGTGGTCGTCGACACCGCCCGCACGGACGGGGTCGATCCTGACGCGGGACCGGAGGTGGCCGGCGGGGAGCGGCTGACGCTGCGGGACAGGAGCCTGGTGGTGCTGCGGCGCCCGGCCTGAGCGGCGTTCACCCCGGCCGGGTGAGTGAGGCGCCCGTCCGGGTGGGCCCGGGCGGGCGCCTCACTGCATCGCGGAGGGTCGAGGCGCGCGGCTCCGGCGGGGCCGAGGGGGCTCTGGCGCGCGGCTCCGGAGGGGCCGACGGGACTGCGGCTGACGGCTTCCGAGAGGCCGAGGCAGCCGGGGACGCGCGGCTCCGAGAAGCCCAGACGGCCAGGCGCTCACGGCCCCCGAGAAGCCCAGACGGCCAGGCGCTCGCAGCTCCCGGGAGGCCCAGGCGGCCGGACGCCGACGGCTCCCGGGAAGCCGATGACACGAAAAGCCGCCGGGCGGGTACGTAGCTTCCCATGACACGTGAGCGACCCGCCCCCGTCGTGCCGACGGCCACCTACCGGCTCCAGCTCCAGCCCGGCTTCACCTTCGCGGCCGCGGCGGCCGCCGTCCCGTACCTGGCGTCGCTCGGGGTCTCGCACCTGCACCTCTCCCCCGTCCTGGAGGCCGTCCCGGGCTCCCTGCACGGCTACGACATCGTGGACCCCGCGCGCGTGCGCGGCGAGCTCGGCGGCGAGGAGGGTCTGCGCGCGCTGGCGCGGACCGCGCGGGAGCACGGGCTCGGCCTGGTGCTGGACATCGTGCCGAACCACATGGCCATGGCCCCCCGCCACAACCACGCCCTGTGGGAGGTGCTGCGGGAGGGTCCCGAGTCGCCGTACGCGCGGTGGTTCGACATCGACTGGAAGGCGCAGGACGACCGGGTGCTGCTGCCGGTGCTCGGCGGTCCGCTCGGCAAGGAGCTCGACCATCTGAAGGTCGACGGCGACGTCCTGCGCTACCACGACCACGTCTTCCCGCTGCGTGAGGGCACCGCGACGCTGCCGCTGCCGGAACTGCTGGACGCGCAGTGGTACCGCCTCGGGTGGTGGCGGCTCGCCCGCACAGAGCTGAACTACCGGCGCTTCTTCAGCATCTCCGAGCTGATCGGGGTGCGGGTGGAGGACCCTGAGGTCTTCGACGCCACCCACGCCAAGATCCTGGAACTGCTCCACGAGGGGGTGGTCGACGGCCTGCGCGTCGACCACCCCGACGGGCTGGCCGACCCCGACACCTACCTGGCCCGGCTGCACGCGGCCACCGGCGGCCGCTGGACGGTCGTCGAGAAGATCCTCGCCGACGGTGAGCACCTGCCGCCGGCCTGGCCGGTCGCCGGCACCACCGGCTACGACGCCCTGCGCCACGTCGACGGCCTCTTCGCCGACCCCGCCGGGGCGCGGGACCTGCTCGACGCCTACCGGGAGTTCGCGGCCCCGCAGGCGGACCGCGGCGGCGACTGGCAGGCGACGGTGCGCAGCGCCGCGTACGAGGTGATCTCGCACGAGCTGGCCGCCGAGACGGAGCGGCTGACCCGGGTCGCGAACCATGTGTGCGCCACGTCGCAGGACCCGGCGCTGCGCGACCGGGCACCGTGGGCGCTGCGCACCGCGCTGCGGGAGCTGCTCGTCCGCATGGAGGTCTACCGGCCCTACGAGTCCGTCGACGCCGCGCGTGTCGTCACCGACGAGGCCGCCCGGGAGGCCCGGGGCGCGTTCGTCGTGCCCGAGGAGGGCGAGGCCGTCGGCGTGGTGCGCGACCTCGTCCTCGGCAGGTACGGCGACGATCCCGGCCACGTGGAGTTCCGCACCCGGTTCGCGCAGGCCGCGTCCGCGCTGCGGGCCAAGTCGGTCGAGGACACCGCCTTCTACCGCTACATGCCGCTGCTGTCGGCGAACGAGGTCGGCGGCGACCCGGGCAGCCCGGCGGTGTCGCCGGAGGACTTCCACGCGTACTGCGCGCGGGTGCAGCGCGACTGGCCCCTGACCGGGACCGTGCTCTCGACGCACGACACCAAGCGCAGCGCCGACGTGCGGGCGGCGCTGGCCGTGCTCAGCGAGTGCCCGTGGCGCTGGGCGGACGTCCTGGCCGAGGTGAGCGGTGCCGTGCGGGACGTGCCCGACGCGCAGGTGGCGTGGGCGGCCTGGCAGACGGTGTTCGGGCTCGGCCCGGCGGGCGAGGAGCGGGTGCGGGAGTCGCTGCTGAAGCACGTGCGCGAGGCGGGTCTGCACACGACCTGGACCGAGCAGCAGCCCGCGTACGAGGAGGCGGTGGCGCGGTTCGTCGCCGAGGGGCCGTGCGGGGCGCCGGGCGAGGCGGTGGCCGCCCTCCGCACCGCGCTGGAGCCGCACATCCGGGCGAACGTGCTGGGGACGGCCCTGGTCCATCTGACGATGCCGGGTGTCCCGGACCTCTACCAGGGCACGGAGGCCGAGTACCGGGCCCTGGTGGACCCGGACAACCGGCGGCCCGTGCGGTTCCCGCCCGTGGACCCCGCGGACAAGGGCGCGGTGACGGCTGCGGCCCTGCGGGTGCGCGCCCGGCGGCCCCGGGCCTTCGGTGCCGAGGCGTCGTACGCCCCGCTGGAGGCGCGGGGCCCGGCGGCGGAGCACTGCCTGGCGTTCGCCCGCTCCGGAGAGGTGGTCACGGCGGTGACCCGGCTGTCGCTGCGGCTCGCGGAGGCGGGCGGCTGGGGAGACACGCGGCTCCCGCTGCCGCCGGGTCGCTGGACGGACGCGCTGACGCCGGGCCGGGAGTTCGAGGGTCACGTGCCCGTGGCGGACCTGTTCGAACGGCTGCCGGTGGCCCTGCTGGAGCGGGCGGACGGCGCACAGGCCGGTCCCGCGGAGGGCTGAGGAGCCGTGGGGGGGGGGGGGGCCCCGCCCCGCGGGCCCCCCCCCAGCCCCCCCCCCACCG